>CALMSE010000310.1 GCA_937872275.1 uncultured Leucobacter sp.
CGCGCCGAGCGCCTGCTCCGCGCGCTGGAGCTGCGCGCGGTCGATGCGGAACTGTTCACCGCGCGCGGCGCGATGGGCGAGGACGCGGCGCGGGCCGCCGGCTGGGAGCCCCGGCTCGTGCTGCCGCTGCCCGAGGAGGGGCGCGCGACGAGCGCCGAGGACACGACCCGCGTCGCGGCCGCGCTGCGCGCGCTCCCCGTGGACGTCATCGTCTTCGCGGGCGGCGACGGCACGGCCCGGGACGTGCTCGCGGGCACCGACGAGGAGACCGTGATGCTCGGCGTGCCCGCGGGGGTGAAGATGCACTCGGGGGTGTTCGCGAGGTCGCCCGAGGCCGCCGCCGGCATCATCGCCGCGGCCGGGGGCGCGACGGTGTCGCACCCCGCCGAGATCGTCGACATCGACGAGGAGGCCCGGCGCGCCGGGAGGCTGAACTCCCGGCTCTACGGGCGCGCGCGCGTGCTCGGCCGCAGGGGCGGCACCCAGGGCGGCAAGATCGGCTCGAGCGCCGAGACCGGCGAGCGACTGGGCGGCATCGCCGCCGAGATCGCGGATCGCATCGACGCCGAGGCCGTCGTGCTGCTCGGGCCGGGCACCACCGTGCGCCGCGTCGCCGAGGCGCTGGGGCTGGACTCGACGCTGCTCGGCGTCGACGCGGTGATGGGCGGTCGGGTGATCGCCCGGAACTGCTCGGCGGACGAGCTGCACCGGATCGCCGAGGGGCGCCGGGTGCAGCTCGTGGTCTCGCCCGTCGGCGGGCAGGGCTTCCTGCTCGGACGCGGCAACCAGCAGCTCGACGGGCGCGTGCTCGCCCGAGTCGCGAGCGACGATCTGCTGATCGTGTGCACCGCCGAGAAGCTCGGCGCGCTCGCCGGAGGTCCCTTCTGGGTGGATGTCGAGGACCCGGCGCTCGCCCGGCACCTCGCGGGACCTCGGCGGGTGATCGTCGGCCGGAACCACGAGGCCGTCGTCCGCGTGGCCGTGGCCTAGGATCCGGCTCAGTCCTCTCGCGCGTCGAAGTGCCGGCGGAACTCCAGCAGGCGCCGATCCCGCCACAGGGCGCGCCGCTGCCAGTCCTCCTCCGGCAGCAGCCGACGGCGCTGCGCGGCGACCTCGGCGACGAGCTCCGGGCTCCACGGATCGTGCTGCCCGCGCTCCGCGCCCATGCGCTCGTACGCCGGGCCCATCTTCTCCGCGTGCGCGGCGATGCCGCCGCGGGTGTTGAGGTCCGAGGTCTCGAAGGGGCCGATGAACGCCCATCGGCGCCCGAGCCCCTGCCGCATCACGGTGTCGATGTCTTCGACGCTCGCGACCCCGTCGCGCACGAGGCAGTAGGCCTCCCGCAGCACCGCGCCCTGCAGGCGGTTGAAGACGAAGCCCTCGACCTCCTTGCGCACGAGCACCGGGTCGAGCCCGGCCGCACGGTACAGCTCGAGCGCCGAGTCGACGATGGACGGGCGCGTGGCGGAGGACGGCACGACCTCGATCACCGGGATGAGGTAGGGCGGGTTGCCCGGGTGGCCGACGATCAGCTGGTCGGCCCGATCCATCCCCTCGGCGATGAGCGACGGCACGATCGCCGAGCTCGAGCTCGCGAGCACCGCGTCGTCTGAGACCGCCTCAGAGATCGCGGCGAACAGCTCGCGCTTCAGCTCGAGCCGCTCGGGCGCGCACTCCTGCACGAGCGCGGCGCCCGCCACGGCCTCCGCCGCGTCGTCGAGGAAGTCGACCCGGCCGAGCACCGCGCCGGGATCCTCCGCCGTCAACCCGCTGCCGTGCAGCAGCTCGAGCCGGGCGCGCAGCTCCGCCGCGGCGCGCTCCCGCGCCTCGGGAACGGGATCCCAGACCCGCACCCGCGCCCCGCTCGCGCCGAACAGCACCGCGAAGGCGACGCCGATCGAGCCCGAGCCGAGGATCGCGACCCGGGGTCCGGTCACGACGCCTCCCAGTACGAGCGGTCGCCGCGGTGCGCCCGCCGGAGCACCTCGAGCGCGTCCTGCTGCGTCAGCTCGCGCGGGTTGTTCGCGAGCAGCCGCGTCGACAGCATCGCCTGCTCGGCGATGAGCTCGAGATCCTGCTCCGCGACGCCGAGCTCGGCGAGGTCGCCCGGCACGCCGAGGGCGGCGAGCAGCGCGTCGACCCGCTCGATGCCGGCCCTGGCCTGGCTCAGCTCGTCGGCGCCCGGCTCGGCGACGCCGAGCAGGCGCCCGAGCTCGGCGAACACCGAGACCCTGGCCGGCAGGTTGAAGCGCATGACGTAGGGCAGCAGCGCGCCCACGCCGAAGCCGTGCGGAGTGTGGGTCAGCCCGCCGATGGGGCTCTGCAGCGCGTGCGCGGCCGCGGTGCCGGCGGTGTTCAGCGCCATGCCGCCGCAGTAGGCCGCCAGCATCGTGTCGGCGCGCGCGGCGAGGTCGGAGGGATCGGCGACCACCCGCTCGAGCGAGCGGTTCAGCAGTTCGAGGCCGTAGCGACAGTAGACATCGGTGAGCAGGTTCTTGCCGACGTAGAGGTGCCGCTGCATCTCATCGAGCGAGGGGTTCTTCGCGACGTCGGTGAACGACTCGACGAGGTGCGAGAGCGCGTCGGCGCCCGTGGCCGCGGTGAGGCCGGGCGGGGCGCTGAGCGTGAACTCGGGATCGATCACGGTCGCCACCGGCTCCAGGTAGGCGCTCGCGACCCCCACCTTGACCCCTCGCTCGGTGTCGAACACGACGCCGATGCAGGAGACCTCGGCGCCCGTGCCGGCGGTCGTCGGGACCGTGATGACGGGGAGCGCCGGGCCGGGGACCAGGTTCTCGCCGTAGTAGTCGCGCACGTCGCCCCCCTGGGCGAGCACGAGCGCGGTGACCTTCGCCATGTCGAGGCAGCTGCCGCCCCCGAGGCCGATCACCACGTCGATGCCCTCTCCGCCGAAGCGCTGGACGGCGCGCTGGATGTTCTCGCGCGGCAGCTCGGCCTCGACCTCGCCGTAGACGTGGGTCTCGAGCCCGGCCGTCTCGAGCGACTCGATCAGCCCGGCGAACTCGGGCGTCGTGGTCATCCGCTCGTCGGTGACGACCAGCACCCGGCTGCCGTGCCTCGCGGCCAGGCCGGGGAGGTGGGCGCGCTGGCCCGGGCCGAAGACCACCGTGCCCGGCTGCCGCAGCAGCCCCAGGCGGATCTCGTTGCGGTTCTCCGCGGTCATGCCAGTGCGCCCTTCTCGTCGACGGTGAGAGCCAGGTAGTGCGGCTCGAGGAACTCGTACACGCCCTCCTGGCCCGCCTCGCGACCCAGCCCCGACTTCTTGGTGCCGCCGAAAGGCGCCGCCGGGTCGGACATGATGCCGCGATTGATGCCGACCATCCCGAACTCCAGCCGCTCGCCGATCACGATAGCGCGGGAGATGTCGCGAGTGAAGAGGTAGGCGGCGAGGCCGTAGCTCGTGTCGTTCGCGAAGGCCAGCGCCTCGGCGGTCGAGTCGACGGTGTAGAGGGCCGCGACGGGCGCGAACATCTCCTCGTTGCAGAAGTCGTAGCGCTCGCGGCCGAGCCGCAGCACGGTGGGCTCGAAGAAGTAGCCCGGCCCGTCGACCGGCCGGCCGCCGAGCAGCACCTCGGCGCCGGCGCCCACGAAGCGGTCGAGCAGCTCGACGACGCGGCGGCGCTGGCCGTCGGAGATCACCGGCCCGACCTCGGTGCCCTCGGCGAAGCCGTCGCCGACCCGCAGGCGGCTCGCCGCGGCGACGAACTTCTCGGTGAACTCCTCGGCGATGTCGCGATGCAGGATGATGCGGTTCGCCGCGACGCAGGCCTGCCCGGCATTGCGGAACTTGCAGGCGACCGCCTCGCGCACGGCGAGGTCGACGTCGGCGTCGTCGAGCACCACGAAGGGCCCGTCGCCGCCGAGCTCCATGGCGGCGTTGACGATGCCGGGCGCCGCCTGGCCGAGGAGCTGGGACCCGACGCCGGTCGAACCGGTGAAGCTGACCTTCCGCAGTCGCGCATCCGCCATGATCGCGGCGGAGACGTCGCCCGTCTCGCGGGTGTGGATCAGGTTCACGACGCCGGCGGGGAAGCCCGCGTCGTGGAGCACCTGTGCGAAGAGCGCCTGGGTGAGCGGCGTGTCGCGCGCGGTCTTCATGATCACGGTGCAGCCGGCGCCGAGCGCAGCGCCGGCCTTGCGCGCCGACATGAGCAGGGGGAAGTTCCACGGCGTCACGAGGTAGCAGGGCCCCACCGGCCGGTGGCCGACGATGATCCGGTAGCCGCCGTTGGAGCCGTCGGCGTAGCTGCCGTGCAGATGCGCCACCTGCTCGGCGAACCAGAGGAAGAAGGCGGCGGAGAGTGCGAACTCGCCCTTCGACTCGGCGAGCGGCTTCCCGCTCTCGAGCGTCATCGTCTCGACGAACGCGGCCTCGCGCTCGAGCAGGAGCCGGTGCGCGCGGTGCATGAGGTCTGCGCGGGCGCGGGGCGCCCAGTCGGCCCACTCGGCCTGGACCGAGGCGGCCGCGTCGAGCGCGCGCAGCGCGTGCTCGACTCCGCCGCTCGTGGGCTCGGCGATGACCGAGCCGTCGGCGGGGTTGGTCACCGCGTAGCGGCCGTCGGCGGATACCCACTCGCCGCCGATCAGCAGGTCGAGCGGGATCTCATGCCCGCGGAGGGTCGCGCTGCGCTGTGCCATCTGTTCTCCTCTGAAGCTCGCGATGCTCACCCGTCCGGGCGCCCGTTAAGCGTAGCACCATACTCTCGTAATACGGTATCCTTCTCGTATCGATGCGCCCCGATCCGGAGCGGTTGGAGTTATGCTGCCGGAGATGGCCGCCGTCAGCGCCGACACGGAGGAACGATGTTGTCACCTCGCATACGCCCCGCGCAGATCGATTCCGCGAAGGAGGCCGTCCTCGCCGAGGCGCCGCTCCCCGTCGGCGGCGCGGTCGTCGCGAGCCAGCTCATCGTCGACAGCTGGCTGCGCTCCAAGGCCGCGATCGGGATGCCCGAGCGGGTGACGGACGTGCCGGTGCTCGCCGAGGATCAGCTCGACGACTCCCTGCTCGAGGTGCTGCACACCCCCATGGCGAGCTTCGCCCGATCGCTCGAGGGCACCGGGGTCGGGCTCCTGCTCGCGGATCAGCAGGGCCGCATCCTCGATCGCTGGGCCGCGAACTCGAACGGGCTCGACCACCTCGACCGGGTCGGCACCGTGCGCGGCGCCGTGCTCGCCGAAGAGGTGGTGGGAACCAACGGCGTCGGCACGGTCATCGCGACCCGGCGGCTCACCCAGGTCGTCACCAACGAGCACTACTCCGAGTTCTACCGCACCGCGGTGTGCACCGGCGCGCCGCTGTTCCACCCGATCTCGGGCGAGCTCCTCGGCGCCGTCACGCTCTCCTGCGACGCGGCGCCGCAGACCGAGCTGCTGCAGGCCCTGATCCGCACGCTCACCGCGAACCTCGAGCAGCACATGATGACGATGGAGCAGCCGGGAACCCGCCAGCTGCTCGACGAGTTCCTGCGCCTGGCCCGGAACGGCAGCGTTCCCGTGATCGGCTTCGGCGCGCAGGGGCTGCTCGTGCAGAACGCTTCGGCGAGCCAGTTCAGCCCCGTCGACTTCCAGCTCATCCGCCAGGCCGCCGCCGAGGCCGACTCGCGCGGTCGCGCCACGGGAGAGACCTCCGTGGGCAAGGTCGACCTGAAGATCGAGCGCTTCCCGGGCGCCGGCAACATCCTCGTGCGCATCACGCCCGCGAGCCAGCGGAGCTTCACCGCCAGCGTCCCGAGGCTCCGCACCGCCGAGCCGCTCGTCGGCAAGTCGAACGAGTGGCGCGACACCCTGGCGCAGATCTCGCGCGCCCGGACGACCTCGCGCCCGCTCCTCATCGTCGGGGAGCCGGGGAGCGGCAAGACCTCCCTCGCCATGGGCCAGATCTACCGGCCCGCCCAGCCGGCCCCCGACATCGCGATCATGGATTCGGGCGCGATCCCGATGGTGGGCACCCGGCGCTGGTTCGAACGGCTCGAGCAGCACATCGAAGAGCACCACCGCATCGTGATCCGCAACATCGACGCCCCCGAGCAGCGCACCCTCGACGGCATCCGCACCCTCGTGGCCTCGCTCCCCCGCCCGAACCGCGTCACCCTCACCGCCACGGTCTCGGACGAGCGCGAGGGGCGCGACCTCGCCCTGAGCCTGGGGTCGCACCTCGTGGTCGCCCCGCCGCTCCGGGAGCACCCGAACGACATCGCGTCGCTCTGGAGCCACTTCGCCGAGCGGGAGCATCCGGGGTCGAAGATCGCCCTCGACCCGGAGGCGCTGCGCGCGCTCCAGCGCTACAGCTGGCCGGGCAACCTCCGCGAGCTCCAGACCCTCGTGGCCGACGTCCTGAGCCGGCGCAAGTTCGGCTCCGTGACGCTCGACGAGCTGCCCGAGGCGATCCGCAGTCCCCGCACCACCGGACTCATCGAGCGAGCGGAGGAGGAGGCGATCCGCAGGGCGCTGCTCGAGGCGGGGGGCAACCGGCTGCGGGCCGCGGAGATCCTCGGCGTCTCCCGCGCCACCGTCTACCGCAAGATGAAGAGCTACAAGCTCTCCTCCTGACCGGACCCTCCGGGCGGGCGCACGCGACTAGTACGTCGCCCGGCCCCCGCTGATGTCGTACACGGCCCCCGTCGAGAAGCTGACACGGTCCGACGCCAGCCAGGCGACCAGCTCCGCGACCTCCGCCGGCTGCCCGACCCGGTGCATCGGGATCATGCTCAGCATGTACTCCAGCGACTCCTCCGACTCGTCGTCGTTCATCGGCGTGGCGAACAGCGCCGGGGCGATGGCGTTGACGAGCACGCCGTCCGTCGCGAGCTCCTTGCCGAGGGACTTCGTGAGGCCGATGACGGCGGCCTTCGAGGCCGAGTAGGGCGACATAAACGGGTTGCCCTCCTTGCCGGCGACGCTCGCGATGTTGACGATCCGCCCCCACCCCCGCTCCCGCATCCCCGGCGCGAACGCCCGGCAGGCGTTGAAGACGCCCGTCGCGTTGACGGCCATGGTCTTCTGCCACTCGGCGGGCTCCACCTCCCAGAGAGGTCGGTCGGTCGGCCCGACGATCCCGGCGCTGTTGACGAGGATGTCGACGGCGCCGATCCGCGACGCGGCGGCATCGACCGCCTCGTGATCCGTGACGTCGACCACGACGTCGGCGTCTCCCGACAGGTCGAGCCGGACGACCTCGATCCCGTCGGCGGCGAGCCGTCTCGCGCACTCCGCGCCGAGACCGCTCATGCCCCCGGTGACGACGGCTTTCCTGGGCATGCGTTCCCCTTCCGTGTTTCCGCGCAGACGCGCGCCGCGGCCGCCCCGTATGGGGAGGCGGCCGCCCGACGACCGTTTCCCGTCAGGAGGCCGCGGATACCGCGGCGGGCCCCCTGCTGCGCCGTCTCTCCGTCATCGACCGTCTGATCATCGGCACGATCTCGCGGATCAGCACGACCAGCATCAGCACGACCGCCTGCGCGATGAGCTGCCAGGCGTCCGACCAGCCGACCGCGCGGAAGAGCTGCCCGAGCTGGGTCAGGAACAGCGCGGCCACGCCCGAGGCGACGATGCTCGCGAGGCCGCCGGTGAGCGCCGTGCCGCCGAGCACCACCGCCGCGACCGTGGGCAGCAGATAGGAGTCGCCGAGGAACAGCGGCGGCGTCTTCGTGTAGGAGGCGAGCAGGATGCCGGCGGCCGCGTAGAACGCCCCCGCGACGCCGTACGCGAGCACCTGGTAGCTGACGACCGGGGTGCCGATGGCGCGCGCGGCCGGCTCGCTCACGCCCACCTCGGTGAGGCGGCGGCCGATCACCGTGCGGCTCGCGACGAAGCCGGCGATGATGATCACGACGATCGCGATGAGCAGGGTGTTCGGTATGCCGAAGGTGCGGTCGAGCGTGAACTGGTACAGCTGCGTCGGCGCGCTCGACGGGGTGCCGCCGGAGATCATGAACACGACGCCCAGCAGCACGCTGTTCATGCCGAGGGTCACGACGAGCGGCATCACCTTGAACACGACGACGATGACGCCGTTGAGGAGGCCGAACAGCAGCGGCACCGCGACGCCGACGATCACCGCCGGCACCACGTCCCAGCCGTAGGACTGCGGGAGCTTGGTGACGAGCACCGCGCCGAGGGCGAGCATGCCCGGCACCGACAGGTCGAGGCCCCGCTGCTGCACCACGAGCGTCTGCCCGACCGAGGCGATCGCGAGCACCGCCGCGAACGGCAGCATGCTCAGCAGGGGCGCCGAGCCGAGGCTGCCGGGGGCGATGAGCGGACTGATCGCGAACAACGCGATCGTCGCGATCCAGATGGCGGTGTAGCGGCCCGACAGCAGGCGCGTCCAGATCTGACCGACCGCCTGGGAGCCCCTGGGGTCCGGGGAGGTGCGATTGTCCATGATTAGCTCCTTGCCCGACGCAGCTGCGCGTAGAAGATGGCGGCGCCGACGGTGATGACGCCCGGAAGCAGGTACGACCACTCCTGGGTGAGCCCGAAGAAGGGCATCGCGTTGATGACCTGCTGCACGAGCACGGCGGCGACGATGATCACCGCGAAGGAGCCGCGGCCGCCGAAGATGCTCGCGCCGGCCAGCACGAGCACGGTCACCGAGGCGAGGGTGTAGGCGAGGCTCGGGCGCCCGTCGCCGATGCCGACCTGGGCCATCATGATGAGCGCGGCGGGGAACACGAGCAGCGAGGCGAGCACGTACGACATGAGCTGCACCCGGCGGACCGGGATGCCGAGGCGCTCCGCCGCAGCGGCGTCGGAGCCGTATCCGCGCAGCTTCAGACCCCAGCGCGTGCGCCGCAGGCACCACTCGAGCACGAGGGCGACCACGACCGCGACGATGAAGGCCACCGGGACCATGCCGATCTTGAAGGTCACGATGCTCGTGAGCGACGAGGAGATCAGACCGCCGGGCGTGGGGCGGAGCGCCAGGAAGGCGCCCTGCAGGGCCATGTAGGTGGCGAGGGTCACGACGACGGGGCTGATTCCGAAGCGCGACGACAGGAAGCCGTTCACGAAGCCGACGAGCAGGGCGCCGACCAGCACCAGCCCGAGCCCGAACCAGAGGTTGCCGCCGTCGATGATCCAGAACGAGCCCAGTACGACGAGGAAGCCCATCAGCGGGCCGACCGAGAGGTCGAAGCCCGCGCCGAGCACCACGACGAGCTGGGCCGAGCCGACCAGGATCAGCGGCGCCACCAGGAACAGCAGGTTGCCGATGTTGAAGGCCGAGAAGTACGAGGCGTTCGTCGCGCCCACGGCGATCGCGAGCGCGACGACGATGAGGCCGAGCACCGCGGCCGGCGACTGGTCCCCCCGGAGCCACTTGCGGAAGCGCGACGACCGGCCCTCCTTGCCGACGACCTCGATGCGGGAGGTCGTCGAGGTGAGCGCGGCGTGCGCGATGCCCTCCTCCGTCACCTCCTCGCCGACGAGCTCCTTCACGACCTGGCCGCGCGACATGATCAGCACGCGGTCGCAGAGGCCCTCGAGCTCCACGCCGTCGGAGGAGAGGATCACCACCGCGGCGCCCTGATCCGCCGCATCTCGGAGGATCTGGTAGATCTCGACGCGCGCGCCGGCGTCGACGCCCTGCGTGGGCTCCTCCGCGAGGATGACCTTCGGGTGCGCGAGCAGCGTGCGGGCGAGCACGACCTTCTGCTGGTTGCCGCCGGAGAGCGACTGGATCGGCGTTCGGCTCGACGGCGTCTTGATGCCGAGCTTCTCGATCTGCTCCCTCGCGGCCCTCGCGATCCGGGATTCGCCCACGACGCCCCCCGGCGAGAACCGGCGCAGCGTATGGGCGACGATGTTCGAGCCGACGGACAGCGGGAGGAAGACCCCCTCGCCGTGGCGATCGGCCGGAACGAAGACCATGCCCGACTTCGCCGCGTGCACGTTGCTGCCGCGACGCACCGCCGCGCCCTCGACGGCCACCTCGCCGCTGGAGCCCGAGAGCCCCGCCAGCGCCCGCATGAGCTCGCTCTGGCCGTTGCCCTGCACGCCCGCGATGCCGACGATCTCCCCGGCTTTGACGTTCATCGACACGTTGTGGAAGCCCGCGGAGCTGAGCTTCGTCACGGTCAGCTGATCGGCCGTGCCGACCGTGCCTGCGACGCTGCCCTTCACCGGGAACACCGCCTCGAGCGCGCGCCCGATCACGAGCTCGACGATCTGGTCCTCGCTCACCGCGTCGGCCTCGAAGGTGCCGCGGATCGCGCCGTCGCGGAGCACCGTCAGGCGGTCGGAGATCCGCTTCACCTCGGGGATGCGGTGCGAGATGTAGACCACGGCGCTGCCCGAGGCCACGACCTCGCGCACCCGCTCGAACAGCCGCTCGACGAGCGACGCGTTCAGGTGCTCGGTCGGCTCGTCGAGGATCAGCACCTTGGGCTCGAGCGCGAGCGCCTTCGCGATCTCCACGATGAAGCGCTGCTCCACGGGGATGTCCGAGACGCGGGCGGTCGGATCGATGTCCATGCCCCAGGAGTCGAGCTGCTCCCGCGCCCAGGCCGGTGCGCGCCCGATCCCGCCGACCCGCTCGTAGCCGACGCCGATCGCCATGTTCTCGGCGACGGTGAGGTCGGGTAGCAGCGCGGGGTGCTGGCGCACGATGCCGAGGCCGAGGCTTCGCGCCTCGTCGGGCGAGGCGCTCTCGAGCTGCACCCCGCCGATGTGCACCGTGCCCTCGTTGGGCGCCAGCGCCCCCGAGGCCACGGCCATCAGCGTCGACTTGCCCGCGCCGTTCTCGCCGACGAGCGCGTGGACCTCGCCGGCGCGCACGGTGAGGTTCACGTTCTTGAGGGCGTGCACGCCGGGGAATCGCCGTTCGATCCCGCGGAGATCGAGCAGGATGTCGGTCCCCGCGGTCCCCGCGGTCCCGGCGGCCTGCGCGCCCTCGGCGCCGGAGACGAGCTGCGCGCTGGGGGTTTCGGTCATGATGTGTTCTCCTGAATACAGTGCGGGTGCGGGTGCACCCCCGGGCCTTCTACTGCGCGAGATAGCCGCCGTCGATGACGAGCTCGGCGCCGGTCATGAAGCTGGACTCGTCGCTCGCCAGGAACAGCGCGCCGTTCGCGATCTCCTCCGGGTTCCCCGCGCGGCCCATGGGCGTCTGCCCCACGACGTACTCGTTCACCTCCGGCGCCTGGTTCTCGGTGAGGGGGGTCCAGATGAAGCCGGGGTGCAGCGAGTTCACGCGGATCCCCGTGGTCGCGTAGGTGATCGCGGCGTTCTTCGACATGTTGCGCACGGCGCCCTTGGTCGCGTGATAGGCGTGCGCGCCGCCGACGGCGGCGTTGCCCCAGATCGAGGAGACGTTGATGATCGAGCCCGCGCCCTGCGTGATCATGTGCGGGATCACCTCCCGCATGCCGAGGAAGACGCCGGTCTGGTTCACGGCGACGACGCGGTTCCAGGCCTCGAGGGAGAGCGCGTCGACGGGGTCGTACTCGATGATGCCGGCGTTGTTGACGAGCACGTCGATGCGGCCGTGCCGCTCGAGCACCTCGGCGACGAGCTCGTGCCAGCCCGCCTCGTCGCCGGCGTCGTGCGAACGGTACTCGATGCCCTCGGCGTCGTACTCCTCGTGAGCGGATCGCGCCGTCGCGTACACGACCGCGCCCTCTCGGGCGAACAGCTCCGCGGTGGAGCGGCCGATGCCCCTGCCGGCCCCGGTGACGATGGCGATCTTGCCGTCGAGTCGCTTCATGGTTGGATTCTCCTGACTACTCACGTCGTTGTGATGAGACGGTCGAGTTCTCCGGGGCGGCGCTGCCGCCCCGGAGAACTCCGGACACCGTCGGGATGCCCATCGGGCGGTCTAGCTGAAGAGCTCCTTCAGGCGCTCGACGCTCAGGCCCGACGAGAGGATCGCGTCGGCCGGCAGGCTCGCCTCGCACTGGGGCATCAGATCCGGATCGGTCGAATCCTCGATGATCTCCAGCTTGAAGATCGAGGGATCCGTGCTGATGATGCCGTTGTGCGCCGCGAGTGCCTTGTTCAGCGCGGCCTGGACGACCCAGTTGCGCGATGACATGGTCGCGATCTGGTACTTGGAGTCCTCGGAGCCGTGCTCGTACCACAGGCAGGCGAACTCGTTCGAGTCGTTCGCCGTCCACACCGGCAGCTCCTTGCCCGCGGCCTGGAAGGCGCGGATGCCGCCGACGGAGCCTCCGCCGTAGTCGGAGACGATGCCGTCGATGTCGCCGTAGGAGGTGATGAGGCCCGCGACCACCTGCTGGGTCTTGCCGGGCTCCCAGTCGGTCGAGACGGGGCCGTCCTCGTTCAGCAGCGTGATGTTCGGGTAGTCGTCGAGCGCGCGCACGACGCCGTCGTACACGCCCTGCGAGTACGAGTTGCCGGCGATGCCGCCGAGCATGACGAGGTTGCCCTCGCCGCCCATCTGCTCCATCGTCCAGCGGGCGAGGCCCTCGCCGTAGGTCTCGATGTCCTCGGCCACGAAGTCGACGTAGTCGACGCCCGGCTCTCCGCCCGGCGAGCCGACGAACGGCACGAAGCTCACGCCCTGCTCGGTCGCCTGACGGATCGTCGGCAGCAGCGCCTCGCCCCCGTCGACGAAGCTCACGATCACGTCGACGCCCTGCGCCACGAGCGAGTTGATGTCGGAGATCGCCTTCTGCGTGTCGCCCTGAGCATCCGTGTAGATGATGTCGGTGATGTTGTCGCACTTGGCGGCCCAGTCCTCGAAGATCGCGCGAGTGATCTTGCGCCAGGAGTTGCCGCCGAAGCCGTCGGCGAGCGCGACCTTGATGGGCTCGTCGCCGCAGTACTCGGTGATGTCGACGATCTCCGACTGGAGGCCGGCCCTGCCGAGCTCCTGGCCCTCCGGCACGACGGAGCCCGCGCCGGCGCCGCCGCCGTCGCCCGAGCCGCCGTCGGATCCGCCCGAGGCGCAGCCGGTGAGCGCGAGGCCGGCCACTGCGAGAAGCGCGGCGCCCCGGATTACCTTTCTCCGAATCATGTCTGTATTCACCCTTCTGGTCTGGAGTGTTGCGCGATTCCGCCGTACGTCCGCTCGTCGGCGAGCGGATCCCGAACGCACGGCCGCGCTGAGGTTTCGAATTCTCCTCCGCACCCTCCGAGCGGGGACTGCGGAAACAAGGGGTCCGGAGGCAATTCGTGATCAGACTATGCACGTCCGGTCGCCATCATCTCAGGCTGCATCATCGTGAGACGGCGGAGTCTCATTTTGAGACTCCGCCCGGTCCGCGGCGAGCGTCGCAGGCGAAGCTAGAGCCATCGCAACGGCCGCTCCGGCCGCGCGAGCGCCGGGCGGCGAACCCGGCCGGGGCGATCCGCCCCCGCTCGAGACTACCCGCACACCCCTGTTCGAAGGAGAGCATCAGCATGACCGCACCTCGCCCCACCGACCGTCTCGGAGAGGTCTACGCCGAGTGGGCCGTCGAGATGGGCCGCTACCCCGACATGTCCATCGAACTGCTGCGGATCATCTTCGACGACTGGCAGCGCGTGACCGGCGAGCCCGAGGGCGTCACCTATGCCGACACCGAGATCGGCGGCGTGCCCGGCATCCTCGTCACTCCGCTGGGCGCCGACCCGCAGCAGGTGCTCGTGCTGCTGCACGGCGGCGGCTTCGCCCTCGGCTCGTCGCGCAGCCACCGCAAGCTCGCGGGGCACCTCGCCAAGGCGGCCGGCACCACGGCCTTCGTCGTCGACTTCCGCCTCGCGCCCGAGCACAAGTTCCCGGCCGCCATCGAGGACGGCGTGGCCGTGATCCGAGCGCTGCGCGAGGCCGGGCACCGCGTCGAGGACGTCAACCTGGTCGGCGACAGCGCGGGCGGCAATCTGGCGATCGCCACGGTGCTGAAGCTGCGCGAGCTCGGCGAGCCGCTGCCGGCCCAGGTGCTGACCATGTCGCCCTGGCTCGACATGGAGAACAGCGGCTCCACCATCGAGACCAACGACGCGACCGACTTCCTGATCGCGCGCGAGGGCCTGCAGGCGAACATCGACCGCTACATCGAGGGCGTCGTCTCGCCCACCGACCCGCTCGCGAACCCGCTCTACGCCGACCTCACGGGCTTCCCCCGCCTCTACATCACCGCCGCCGACACCGAGTCGCTGTTCGACGACAGCGTGCGGCTGCACGACCGCGCGAAGGCCGCGGGCGTCGACGTCGCCTTCTCGATCGGCGAGGGCATGCAGCACGTGTTCCCGTTCCTCGCGGGCAGGCACCCGCGCGCCGACGAGGAGATCGCGCGCATGGCCGAGTGGTACCGCGCCGGCCGCTGACACGACGACACCTCACCCGAGAACCCCAGAACCCGAGAAAGAGACTCAACGACCATGACTGACACCATCACGAAGCCCGACTACGACGCCCTGGTGATCGGCGCCGGCTTCTCCGGCCTGGCCATGCTGCACCACCTCCGCGAGGCGGGGTTCAACACCCACGTCGTCGACGGCTCCGACGGCATCGGCGGCACCTGGTGGATCAACCGGTACCCCGGCGTCCGCACCGACAGCGAGTACAGCTACTACTCCTTCTCCTTCTCGAAGGAGGTGCGCGAGGAGTGGGTCTGGAAGCAGCGCTACCCCGCCGGCGACGAGGTGCTGGCCTATCTCGAGTTCGTGGCGGACCGCCTCGACCTCCGCCGCGACATCGAGCTGAACACCTTCGTGGAGCGTGCCGTCTACGACGAGGACGCCAACCTCTGGAGGGTCACCTACCGCGACGGGCGCACGGTCACGACGCGCTACCTCGTCAGCGGCATGGGCGTGCTGTCGCAGCCGGTGTTCCCGGCGATCCCCGGCATCGAGACCTTCAGGGGAGAGAAGTACCACGCCGCCCGCTGGCCGCGCGAGGGCGTGAGCTTCGAGGGCAAGCGCGTGGGCATCATCGGCCTCGGCGCCTCGGGCATCCAGATCGTGCCCGTCGTGGGCCCCCAGGCGAAGGAGTTCTTCGTCTTCCAGCGCACGCCGAACTACATCGTCGAGACGACCAACGAGGGCGTCACCGACGAGCAGATGCAGCACCTCCGCGAGAACTACGACGCGATCTTCGAGAAGGCCGCCCGCCACCCCTTCGGCGTGGCGATGGAGCCCGCCGAGCACAGCGCGCTCGAAGTCTCGCCCGAGGAGCGGGAGCGCATCTTCACCGCCAAGTGGAACGAGGGCGGCTTCCACTTCGCCAACGAGTGCTTCAACGATCTGGCGACGAACCCGGAGGCGAGCGAGCTCGCGGCCGAGTTCATCCGCAGCAAGATCCGCGAGACGGTGAAGGACCCGGCGACCGCCGAGCTGCTGTCGCCGCGCAGCTACACCTTCAACGGCAAGCGCGTGCCCACCGGCCACAACTACTATGCGACGTTCAACCTCGACACGGTGCACCTCATCGACACCAAGTCGACGCCGATCACCCGCATCAGTGAGAAGGGCGTCGTCGTCGGCGACACCGAGTACGAGCTCGACATGATCATCTTCGCGACCGGCTTCGACGCGATGACGGGCACCCTGACCGCGATCGACATCGTCGGGCGCGACGGGCGCACCCTGGAGCAGAAGTGGGGCGAGGAGGGGCTGAAGACCAACCTCGGCATCGGGGTGCACGGCTACCCGAACTTCTTCGTCTCGCTCGGCCCGCAGACCCCCTACGCCAACCTCGTCGTGCCGATCCAGATGGGCGCCCAGTGGCTGCAGCAGCTGCTGGTGTGGGCGCGCGACCACGGCGTCGAGCGCATCGAGGCCACCCCGGAGTCGGAGGAGGCCTGGGCCGAGGAGACCGTGCGCGCCGCGAAGGCCACCGTCATGTACGAGGAGGGGAAGAAGGCCGGCGCCTGGTTCATGGGCGACAACATCCCGGGCAAGCGCGAAGAGGTGAACGTCTACATGGGCGGGCACGGCACCTACCAGGACTTCTGCAAGGCCGAGGCCGAGGCCGGCTATCCGACCTTCCGCTACGGCGCCGAGACCGTCGGCGCCTGACGCCGGCAGAGCAGGAGGAGAACATGGCGAGGTTGCAGGGCAAGGTCGCGTTCATCACGGGAGCGGCCATGGGCATGGGGCGGGCGACCGCCGAGCTCTTCGCCGCGGAGGGCGCCCGGGTGGCGGTCACCGACTTCAACGAGGAGGCGGGGCGGGCGACCGCCGAGGCGATCGCGGCGCAGGGCGGCGACGCCGTCTTCCACCCGCTCGACGTCTCGGACGAGCGGCAGGTGGCCGACGCCGTCGCCCGGGTCGTCGAGCGCTGGGGAACCATCGACGTGCTGGTGAACTGCGCCGGGGTGATCGGCCCCGACAAGCAGACCCACGAGGTCACCGAGGAGGAGTGGGATGCGCTCTTCGCGGTCGACGTCAAGGGCGTGTTCTTCGCCACGAAGCACGCGGTGCCGCACATGATCGCCCAGCGCAGCGGGAGCATCGTGAACTTCTCGTCGATCTACGGGCTCATCGGCAACGACGAGTTCTCGCCCTATCACGTGGCGAAGGGCGCCGTGACGATGCTCACGAAGCAGGATGCCGCGAGCTACGGCCAGTACAACGTGCGGGTCAACTCCGTGCACCCGAGCACCGTGCTGACCCCGCTGGTCGAGGGCATCGCCAACGCGTTCGAGGGCGGGCTGCCCGCCTACGAGCGGCACATGACCTCGAACCAGTCGATCCGACGCCTCGGCACGCCGCTCGACGTCGCCTACGCGGTGCTCTTCCTCGCCTCCGACGAGTCGAGCTGGGTCACCGGGGTGAACCTGCCCGTCGACGGCGGCTACACGGCCCGATAGCGCGCAGCGGGCCGGTCCGCGCGTCGGACCGGCCCGCGGATCGAGCCCGACGCGCCCGGCGTCCTCGCGGCCCGGCAGCCCCGCGGCCCGGCATCCTCATCGCGCCGCGGTCCCGCGGCCCCGACGAACATGGAGACACGAATGCCAGCGCACCTCTTCGACCCGCTCACCATCCGCGGCGCGACCTTCCGCAACCGGATCTGGGTGTCTCCCATGTGCCAGTACGCCTGCCTGGGCTTCGACGGCGTTCCGAACGACTGGCACTTCGTGAACGCGGGAGGCTACGCCTCGGGCGGTGTCGGCCTGGTGATGGTCGAGGCCACCGGGGTGAGCCCCGAGGCTCGGATCACGTCCGAGTGCGCCGGCATCTGGAACGAGGAGCAGCAGGAGCAGTGGGCCCGCATCGTCGGCTTCGTGCATTCGCAGGGGGCGCTCGCCGGCATGCAGCTCGCGCACTCCGGCCGGAAGGGCTCCGACTACCGGGGCTTCACCGATGAGGCCGGGAGGACCAAGCCGGTCGCCGAGGGCGGCTGGGAGACGGTCGCCCCCTCGGCGATCGCCGCTCCCGGCTTCGACGTGCCGCTCGAGCTCGACGAGGCCGGCATCCGGAAGATCGTCGACGACTTCGGCGACGGGGCCCGGCGGGCGGTGCGGGCCGGGTTCGACGTCGTCGAGATCCACGCGGCCCACGGCTACCTGCTGCACACCTTCCTCTCCCCCCTCAGCAACCACCGCACCGACGAGTACGGCGGCTCGCTCGAGAACCGGGCCCGGCTGCTGCTCGCCGTGGTCGAGCGGATCCGCAGCGTCATCCCCGACTCCATGCCGCTCTTCATCCGCTTCTCGGGAACCGACTGGGTCGCGGACGGCTGGACCCCGGAGGAGACCGCCCGGGTGGCGGGGTGGGCCGCCGAGCTCGGCGCCGACTTCTTCGACATCTCCAGCGGAGGCCTGCTCAGGGACATCTTCATCTCGGTGTCACCCGGCTACCAGGTGCCCCTCGCGGAGACGGTGCGCGAGCTGGGCGGGGTTCGGGCGGCCGCGGTCGGCAAGATCACGACACCCGCGCAGGCGGAGGCCGTTCTCGCCGAGGACCGCGCCGACGCGGTGTTCATGGCGCGCGAGCTGATCCGCGATCCGCACTTCGTCTTCCGGGCGGCCGCCGAGCTCGGGGTCGACATCGACTACGTCCCGCTCTCCTTCCGCGGCGCGAACTGGAGGAGCACGGAGAGCGCCTGACGCCCGCCACGGTCCCGGCCGTCGACCCCGGCGGAGCACCGGCGGTCCGCCCGGGCGCCCCCGCCGCGATCTGCATCTAGAATTGAGTGGTGCGCGAGCAAGCGCGCGGAGAGTTGAGACATGTCGGCCACAACGGTGATGCGGCAAGCAGCCCCGGTTCGGGAGCAGGTGGCCGCCGCGATGCGCGCCGAGATCGTCGGCGGCGCCCTCGTGCCGGGAGGACGCCTCTACGAGAAGACCCTCTGCGAGCGCTACGGCGTCTCCCGCACCGTGATCCGAGAGGTGCTGCGACAGCTGGAGTCGGAGAGCCTCGTCACCGTGCGGCCGGGGCACGGGCCGATGGTGACCGTGCTGACCCCCGCCGACATCGAGGCGCTCTACGAGGTGCGGCAGGAGCTCGAGGGGCTCGCCGCCGAGCTCTTCGCCCGCCGCGCCACCGACGAGCAGGCCCTGGGCATGCTCGAACTGGTGCGGGGCATGGAGCAGAGCTATCTGCACGGCACCCTCGAATCCCGGGGGGAGAGCAAGGACGAGTTCTACCGCCGCCTCCTCGAAGGCGCGGGGAACCCGGTGCTGAGCTCGACGCTGGAGGGCATTCATGCCCGAATCGGCATATTCCGCTACTTCGCCTTCACCGACCCCGAGCGGGTCAGGATCTCCTACACCGAGATCCTCGCCATCGTCGAGGCCGCCGCGCGCGACCGCGATCCGAAGACCGCGCGCCTGAACTCAGAGCACCACGTCTCGCTCGCAGGCAAGCTCGCCATTCTCGAGTACCGGCGCAGGCGCTCCGACGACGGCCTCCTCACCGAACCGGAGCACCCGCTCACGCCCATCGGCTAGGCCTCAGCCAGCCGCCGCGGCGCGCAGCTCGGCCGTGGCCGCCTCGTCCACCCGCAGCGCCTCGGAGAACACGTCCTCGACGAAGACCACGCCGTAGTCGTCACGGGCCGACGCGAACGAGACGAAGCCCGCGAGCACGTCCTCGCGCACCTGCTCGGCCGGGCGCAGTCGCGGATCGCCGTAGCCTCCCCCGCCGCTCAGCCGGTGGCCGAGGAACTCCCCGGGCTCGAGGCCGATGCTGCCGATCAGGGGCGCCGTGGCCAGGTCGCCCTCGGGGGTCAGCACATAGGGCTCGGAGGGGGCGGCCGAACCGCCGCCGA
Organism: uncultured Leucobacter sp.; assembly: GCA_937872275.1. Classification (GTDB taxonomy): domain Bacteria; phylum Actinomycetota; class Actinomycetes; order Actinomycetales; family Microbacteriaceae; genus Leucobacter. The sequence goes on from CALMSE010000310.1 coordinate 19,181, forward strand.
CCGCGCCGCGGGGCGGATTCACGTTGCCGTCGGTGACATAGTAAGCGGTCATGGTCGCGTGCGACGGGCCGTACTCGAGGACGGTGCCGGGCGCACCGCGCCACCGGCCGGCGCCGCCCGAGTCGGGGCGGATCCGCAGTTGCCGCACGTGCAGCGGGTACTTCTGCTCGTCGACCTCGACGCTGTCGCGCAGCATCAGGCCGTTGGTCACCGAGTTGCCGTAGGTGAGCCAGCCGTCGTAGCCGGGGCTCGCGGGTCCCCCCTGGCTGCCCAGGAAGAGCTGGTTGATGTAGGCGGCCGGCGCGTTGCCCCGGTAGTCCTTGCCCGACACCACGGCGAAGCCCGCCCCGAGGCCGCTCGAGCCCTCGGCTTGCCCCTCGCCGGGCCAGCGCTCGGCGATGATGCGCTGCGTGGTCATGACCAGGCGCTCGCCGACGTTCGTCGTCGCGACCGAGGTCGAGTGCGGGAACGACGGGCGACCGACGATGCAGTTGTCGCGCAGCAGCACCTCGATGCAGCGGAAGCTGCCGGCGTTGCGCGGCACGTTCGGGTCGAGGCAGTTGAGCACTCCGGTCATGGAGTTGTTGACCGCGCAGGTCTCGGACTCGTTGATGCCGCCGTCGACGCAGTCCATGTTGTCGCGCAGGTCGACGACCACGCGGCCCTCCTCGGGCAGGATCTCGACCCTCACGTTCACGGGAACGCCGTCGGGCACGAGGTCGCCCACGGGGTCGTGCATGCCGGTCCCCTCGGCGACCCCGGCCGGCATCTTCGCGATGGTGTCGCGCATCATCCGCTCCGAGTAGTCGAACCAGTCGTCGATGAAGTCGCGGATCCGCTCGGCGCCGTACTTGCGCGTGAGCTCCTGCAGACCGCGCTCGCCGATGCGGGCGGCGCCCACCATCGCCAGGTAGTCGCCGTACCACTGGTCCGGCACCCGGATGCGGTTGCGGCACATCGTGATGATGTCGTCGATGTCGTCGAAGTCGCGCTGCACCTGCGTCGCGCGGAAGATCAGCGCGCCCTCCTCGTACACGTCGCGCGCGAAGGGCATGTAGGTGCTCGGCACCGAGTTGCCGATGTCGGCCTGGTGCGCCTTCGCGAGGGTCGTGAACATGTGCACGCCGTCGACGAACACCGGCACCATGAGGGTGTGGTCGGCCGCGTGGGTGTTGCCCGCGTAGGGGTCGTTGTGCAGGAAGGCGTCGCCCTCGCGCAGATCCGGGTGGATCGTGGTCATCGCCACGCCGAGCCGGTCGCTGCCGATCACGTGCACCGGCAGGCCCTCGGCCGTGGCGAGCAGGCGGTTGTCGCCGGTGATGATGCTGCACGAGAAGTCGCGCGCCATGTTCAGGACGGCGGATCGGCCCGCGCGCAGCAGGGTGTTCTCCATCTCGCGCACGATGCCGTCGAGGCGGTTCGCGATGACCGACATGTCGATGATGCTGGTCGAGTAGGCGGTGCTCATGATTCTCTCCCTCTGCTCGCCGCTTCAGACGGCCCGGTTGCTCAGGCGGTAGTCGCCGGAAGGAAGCACCTCGAGCAGTTGCCCGGGGTGGATGACGATGGTCGTGATGTCTTCGCGGATGATCGCGGGGCCGTCGAGGCTGCCGCGGCGGACCACCTCGAGGGCGTCGAGCACGGGGGTCTCCTGCCACCCGGTCTCGCCGAAGTAGCCCGGGCGCGACGCGACCCCGCCCTCGGTGCCCGAGGAGACGAAGCTCCCCTTCTCCTCGCTCGCGACGAGCTGCGCCCGGGCGCGCGCGCCCCAGGCGACGATCTCGATGTGCTTGCCGACCTCGCGCACGCCGAACACGCGCTCGTGCTCGAGGTGAAAGCACTCCTCCACGTCGCGGGCCGAGAGGCCGTCGAGGGCCTGCCGGTCGCCGAGCGGGATCGTGAGCTCCCAGGCCTGCATCGGATAGCGGGCCTGCATGTAGAAGTCGGTCGAGGTGCCGGCGATCGTGGCGTGGTCGAGCGTGCCGAAGAACTCCTCCGCCGCCGCGCTCACCCGGCGGATCCCCTCGTTCTCGACCGAGAAGCCCTCGCTGTCGGTCGTCATGAAGGTGACCGCGTCGAACTCGCTCACGATGTCGGAGTAGAGCGCCCCGTACGCGCTCATCGCGCCGGCCGCCTTCGGCAGGATCACCGAGCCCGCGCCGAGCTCGCGGGCGATGAGGCCGATCGTCAGGCCCGACGCGCCGCCGCCGGCGACGACCGCGAGCTCGCGGGCGTCGATGCCCTTCGCCACGGTCTTCTCGCGGATCGCGGTGACGATGTTGTCGACCGAGATGTGCAGGGCCGCGCTCGCGGCCTCCTCGATCGTCATGCCGAGGCGCTCGGCGACGCCCTCGATCGAGCGGCGGGCGCCCGCGAGGTCGAGTCCGAGCCGGCCGCCGAGGAAGTTGGAGGAGTCGAGGTAGCCGAGCACCAGCGCCGCGTCGGTGATGGTGGGCTCGGTGCCGCCGCGACCGTAGCAGACGGGGCCGGGCTCGGAGCCCGCGCTCTGCGGGCCGACCCGCATCAGGCCGCCGCCGTCGACCCAGATGATCGAGCCGCCGCCGGCGCCGATGCTCTCGATGTCGACCGAGCGGGCGCCCGTGATGTCGCCGATCCACTTGCCGCCGAGCCAGGTGTCGGTCGTGCGGGCGACCTCGCCGCGCACGACGACGGCCAGGTCGAAGGTCGTGCCGCCCATGTCGGTGACGAGCAGGATGTTCTCCGCGGCTCCGCCCGGGAGGTTGTGATCCGCGACCTCGATCGCCGCGAGAGGCGCCATCGAGGGACCCGAGCCGATCGAGTACACCGGCTGCTCGGCGATGCGGTCGGCGTGCCAGCCGCCGCCGTAGGAGGTCGAGATCAGCAGGGTGCCGGTGAAGCCGGCCTCGGCGAGATCGCTCTCGAGGTCGCCGAAGAACTTCTGCATCGAGGGCTTGAGCGAGGCGTCGATCGCGGTCGCCGACGCCCGCCGGTACTCGCGGATGCTGGGGTTCACCTGGTGCGACAGGGTGTAGGGGATGCCCGGCAGGTGCTCTTCGATGAGCTCGCCGACGCGCAGCTCGTGCGCGGGGTTGCCGATCGACCAGATCAGGCTGACCGCGATCGCCTCGACCTCGGACTCCCGGCAGCGCCGCAGGGCCTCGACGACGGTCCGCTCGTCGAGCGGGGTGTACACGGAGCCGTCGCTCGCGATGCGCTCGCCGATCTCGAAGGTCAGGTAGCGCGGAACGTAGGGGCCGCGGTAGTGCAGGCGGCGGAACGGATCGGGCTTGCCGCCCTCGCGCAGCAGCAGCACGTCGGGGAAGCCCTCGGTGGTCAGCAGCGCCGTCTTCGCCGTCTGCGCGGTCACGACGAGGTTCGTCGAGCGGGTCGTGCCGTAGTTGATCTGGCTCGACCGGCGCACGAGCTCGTCGACGGAGATGCCGATGGTCTGCGCGATGTCCTCGAGGCCCTGCTCGATCGCGAGGTAGGCGCGCTCGCGCGTGGTGAGCGCCTTCGACATGTAGACGTTGTTGCGGTCGTCGCGGACCACCAGGTCGGTGAAGGTGCCGCCGGTGTCCACAGATACTCGATACACGTTGATCTCCTCGAATCGTCCGGCTCGGCTCCGACCGCCCGGCTCGCTGCGCGGGGACGTCGGGGAGCAGAGCCGTCGGGCTCCGCCGCCGCTTCCGACGAGGCCCCGCCCCGTGAATCCTCATGCTAGGCGCGCCGGAGCGGGCTCGGGCGGGTTGTCTCATATTGAATCAACGGCGGTCCCGCACCCCGTAAACTGGAGCGGTGCTGCTCTCAGATCGCGACATCAACGCCGAACTCGAGTCGGGCCGCATCCGCCTCTCGCCGAGCGAGCCCGGAATGGTGCAGCCGTCGAGCGTCGATGTGCGCCTCGACCGCTACTTCCGGCTCTTCGACAACCACAAGTACGCCGTGATCGATCCCGCGGAGGAGCAGCCCGAGCTCACCCGCCTCATCGAGGTCGATCCGGCCGAGGGCTTCATCCTGCACCCCGGGGAGTTCGTGCTGGGATCCACCTACGAGCAGGTGGGCCTGCCCGACGACATCGCCGCGCGCCTCGAGGGCAAGAGCTCGCTCGGGCGCCTCGGCCTCCTCACCCATTCGACCGCGGGCTTCATCGACCCGGGGTTCGAGGGGCACGTCACGCTCGAGCTCTCGAACGTGGCGACGCTGCCGATCCGCCTCTGGCCGGGCATGAAGATCGGGCAGCTGTGCTTCTTCCGGCTCTCCTCGCCGGCCGAGCGGCCCTACGGCGCGGGCGCCACCCACTCCCGCTACCTGGGGCAGCGCGGGCCGACGGCCTCGCGCTCGCACCTGAACTTCCACCGCGCAGACTTCTCAGAGGAGAACGCATAGCGTTCCTCGAAATCTGCGCCGGCGTTACTGCGCCGGACGTGACGGCCGTCGGGAAGGGCGCGGTCGGTGGTCGGGCGCTGCCGCCGGCCTCCCGCCCGACCTCCGCGGGGCGGGGGTCTGGCCGCCCGCTCGCGCGGACGGCCCGATCCCTCAGCCGTTCGCGCGGATCCCGCGCTCCTCGAGAATCGGCAGCACGTTGTCGCGGAAGTAGGGGAACTCCTCGACGTAGTCGACGAACGACAGCGTCGTGCCGCTGAAGCCGGCCTCCTGCAGCGCCTGGATGCCGTCGGCGACCTGCTCGGGCGTGCCGACGAGCTGGAAGCCGCCGTGCCCGATCGCGAAGCTGTCCTTCAACTGCTCCAGCAGATCGTGGGGGAACGACTCGGCGTGGGCGATCTGCAGGCGCACCGTGTTGTCGAGCGCCTCGCGATCCACGTTGTCGCGCGCCGTGTACTGCAGGTAGTCGCGCGCCTCCTGCTCCGTCGGTCGGCAGATGACGTGCGAGAAGGTGAGCACGTCGACGTCGCGGCCCACGGCCGCGCCCTGAGCCCTGAGCTCGGCGTTCTCGTCCTTCGAACGCGCGAGGTCGAGGGCGCTCGTGAAGAGGAAGTCGGCGTTCCTCACCGCGAACTCGCGGCCGGTGGCCGAGCCGGCGGCGTTCAGGATCGGCAGCCGCTCCACCGGGTGCGGATCGCTGTGCACGTTCTTCAGCGAGAAGTGCTCGCCGTCCCAGTCGAAGCGCTCGTCGCTCTCCCAGAGCTTGCAGATCACGTCGAACCACTCCTGCGCGTACGCGTACCTGGTCTCGTGGTCCTCGGGGAGCTCGAGGCCGAACGCCTCGTACTCGGGCTTGTTCCAGCCCGCGACGATGTTGAGGCCGACGCGCCCGCCGCTGATGTGGCTGATCGTCGCCAGCTGCTTCGCCACCACGATCGGATGGAACATCGCGGTGTGGACGGTGGCGAAGACGTTCAGCCGCGAGGTGCTCGCGAGCAGGCCCGCGGCCCAGGTCAGCGTCTCGAGCACACTGCCGTGGAAGTTCGTCTCGCCCCCGTTGCCGACCCAGCGCGCCACGGGGAGCATGAAGTCGATGCCCGCCTCATCGAGCATCTTCGCGAGCTCGAGGTTCTTCTCCCAGGAGGCGTCCCAGCGCTCGGGCACCTTGGTGATCGTCATGCCGCTCGAGCAGTTGGAGGTGAAGGTTCCCAGCAGGAACCTGTCCTTGTCGAGCATCCGGTTCGTCATCTCAGCGTTCTCCTTCGAATGCGGACGCCGCGCCCCGGCGGGCGTACGGCGAGACTTCCGCCCGGTCCGTGCGGCCCGGAGCGGGCGCGGCCAGGATAGGTCGGCGGCGCGGGCGGGCAGAACACGAGGCGGCCAAGTTTCTGATGGAGGAATGAGCGCGCCGCGGCTCGGGGCCCGCCCGCGGGGGTATTCCGGCAGAGATCTGCGTTCCGTCTGAGATCCGCACTCGGGCCGATCGAAACGCGAGATCGGCTCCGCCCGAGTGCGGATCTCTGCCGGAACGCCGGAGCGGGCGGGATGCCCAGGACGCCCGAAGACGGACACAGACGGGCGCAGACGGGCGCAGACGGGCCGAGATCCGATCCCTCTCTTGCAATCGTTGGGGTACTGACTATATGCTCGTTCCACCGGCCCCAGGCCCGCGACCGAAGGAGTTCCTGTGCAGCAGTACTACCGCGACGGCTTCCGCCCCGGCGACCCGACGATCCTCCCCGCCGCGCCCGGCAGGGCGCTCGGCCAGACGCCCCCCGACGCGGTCGACGTGCTCATCGTCGGCTCCGGCCCCGCCGGCGTCATGCTCGCGGCGCAGCTCTCGCAGTTCCCCGAGATCACGACCCGCATCGTCGAGCGCCGCGAGGGCCGCCTGCAGCTCGGCCAGGCCGACGGCATCGCCTGCCGCACGGTCGAGACCTTCGAGGCCTTCGGCCTCGCGGGCAAGCTCATCGACGAGGCCTACTGGGTGAACGAGGTCTCGTTCTGGCGCCCCGGCGGGGCCGACCGCAGCAGCATCGTCCGCACCGGCCGCGTGCAGGACGTCGAGGACGGGCTCAGCGAATTCCCGCACGTCATCGTCAACCAGGCCCGCATCCAGGACTACCTGCTCGACTACGCCGAGAAGAGCCCCTCGCGGCTGCAGCCCGACTACGGGCTCGAGTTCGTCTCGCTCGAGGTCGACCGGAACGCGGAGTACCCGGTCTCGGCGACCTTCGCACGGGTCGACGGCGAGGGCACGGCGGGCGACGCCGAGCCCAGCACCGAGACCATCCGCGCCAAGTACCTCGTCGGCGCCGACGGCGCCCGCAGCCGCGTGCGCGCCGCCATCGGGCGCAGCCTGCACGGCGACGCCGCGGGCCACGCCTGGGGCGTCATGGACATCCTCCCGGTCACCGACTTCCCCGACATCCGGCTCAAGGCCGCCATCCAGTCGGCCGACGAGGGCAGCATCCTGCTGATCCCGCGGGAGGGAGGCAACCTCGTGCGCCTCTACGTCGACCTCGGCAGCGTCGACGGGGGCAACCGCGAGGCGGTGCGCGGGCTGACGGCGGACGAGATCGTCGACACGGCCCGCCGCGTGCTGCACCCCTACGCCCTCGAGGTGCGCGAGACGGCGTGGTGGTCGATCTACGAGGTCGCCCAGCGCGTCACCGACGGCTTCGACGACGCCGCGGGGCGGGGCGGGGCGGATCCCCGCGTCTTCATCGCCGGGGACGCCTGCCATACGCACAGCGCCAAGGCGGGTCAGGGCATGAACGTCTCGATGCAGGACACCTTCAATCTCGGCTGGAAGCTGATCGCGGTGCTGCGCGGGCAGGCCGACGCCTCGCTGCTCGAGACCTACTCGGGCGAGCGGCAGCCCGTCGCCCAGGATCTCATCGACTTCGACCGCGAGTGGTCGGCGATGATGGCGGCGGCGCCGAAGGATCCGGATCACCCCGAGCAGGGCGGCGTCGACCCCGACGAGCTGCAGGCCTACTTCGTGAAGGCCGGGCGCTACACCGCCGGCTTCGGGGTGCGCTACACGCGGTCGCTCCTGACCGGCGGAGTCGAGCACCAGGCGCTCGCCGCGGGGCTCGAGGTGGGCACCCGCTTCCACTCGGCCCCCGTGACGCGCATTGCCGACGCCCAGCGCGTCGAGCTCGGACACGTGCATCGCGCCGACGGGCGCTTCCGCCTGTACCTCTTCTCGGACCGGGACGAGACCGCGTTCGGCGCCCTCTGCGAGTGGCTCGAGACCTCGCCCGAGTCGCCGATCACGAGACTCGGCGGCGACGTCGACAGCGTCATCGACGTCCGCGGCGTCGTGCAGCGCCCGCACCGCGAGGTCGACCTGGGCTCGCTCCCGGGTCTGCTGCGCCCCCGCACCGGCCGCTACGGCCTCGTCGACTACGAGAAGGCGTTCTCGTCGGTCACCCGCGGCGGCGACTACTTCGACGCGCGCGGCATCGACCGCGAGCGCGGCGCGGCGGTCGTCGTACGGCCCGACATGTACGTCGCGCAGGTGCTGCCGCTCGACGCGACGGCCGAGATCGCGGGCTACTTCGCGGGGATCTTCCCGCGGGCGCGGTAGGAGCGGCGGGAGAGCCCGGGCGTCGCGCGGGCCGAGGGCCCGCCGCTCGGCTACGCTGAACGGCAGACCCCTCGGACCGGAAGCGATGAACACCGACATCTCCACCCGCTATCACACCGGGCACCTGCTGCGCCGCGCGCAGCAGCTGCACCTGGCGCTGTGGAACCGCGAGGTCTCCCTCGACGTCTCCAGCGTGCAGTTCGCCGCGCTCTCGGTGCTGGAGCGCCGGCCCGGCATCGGGCAGGTGGATCTCGGCGCCGAGCTCGACCTCGACCGCTCGACCATCGCCGACCTCGTCGAGCGGATGACGCGCAACGGGCTCGTGGCCCGGGAGCAGAGCACGGAGGATCGCCGCCGCAAGGTGCTGACCCTCACCCCGCGGGGGCGCGCGACGGTCGCCGAGCTGCGGCCGCGCGTCGACCGCGTCGAGGAGCTGCTGACCGAGGGCCTCGGCGCCTCCGAGAGCGAGGCGCTGCGCCGGGCGCTGCTCGCCATGCTCGCCCACGGCGTGGAGCAGGGCGCGCTCAGGAACGCCGCAACGCCTACCCGCTGACCCCTGCGCGCGGATCAGCGCCCGCGCCCGGCGGCGCGAGCGTCCCGCTCCGCCGCCCGCGCCAGCATCTCGTTGTAGGCCAGCAGCTCCGCCTCGCCCGAGCGATCGGCGGCGCGATCCTTCCGCTTCTGCTCCTTCTCGTCGCTGCGCGACCACTGGAGCGCGACGATGAGCGCGAGCGCGAGCGTCGGCAGCTCGCCGATGCCCCAGGCGATGCCGCCGCCGGTGTTCTGATCCTCGAGCGGCGTCGCGCCCCAGGTGCGGCCCATCGCCCCGTACCAGTCGGCGAGCATGAGTCCGTCGCCCGTCATGATGGTCACCCCGAAGAACGCGTGGGAGGCCATCGTGGCGAAGAGCGTCACGATGCGCAGCGGATAGGGGAAGCGGTAGGGCACCGGGTCGATGCCGATCATCGAGAGGCTGAAGAGGTAGCCGGCGATGAGGAAGTGGACGATCATCCACTGGTGGCCGAGGTGGTCCTCCGCGGCCCAGCGCGCGATCGGCGTGAAGTAGAAGATCCACAGCGAGCCGGCGAAGATCACGGCCGCGACCGCGGGGTGGGTGATGAACTTCGAGTACGGGGTCTGCACCGCCCACATGATCCACTCGCGCCCGCCCCATGAGCCGTCGTGTCGCTTCTCGGCGGCGCGCAGCGCGAGCGTGACCGGGGCCCCCAGCACGAGCACGAGCGGGATCAGCATCGTCAGCATCATGTGCTCGAGCATGTGCATGCTGAAGAGGTACTGCTCATACGCGTTCAGGGCGCCGTTCGTCGTGTAGCAGAGCATGAGCAGGCCGGCGACCCACGCGACGGTGCGGCCGATGGGCCAGCGGTCGCCGCGGCGGCGCAGGCGGATCGCGCCCGCCAGATAGAGCCCGATGCCGAAGGCGCACACGAGCGCCCAGGCGAGGTCGAACCTCCACTCCGTGAAGAAGCTCGTCGGCTCGAGCTCGGGCGGGAGCGGATCGCCCGTCAGCCATTCCGCCGGCGACACCGTGAAGTCGCGCGTCTCGCGCGCCGAGTCCAGCGCCACCGGGGTGGCCGTGCGGCCGAGCGCGCCCGCGAGTCCGCTCGCGGCCCCCATCACCGCGAGCTCGACGACGACGAGCCAGGCGAAGACGCGGCCGCCGCCCTCGCGAGCGATGCGGGGGATCGCGTACCGGCGCCACACCGCGCCGAAGACGCCGAGCACCAGGAGGGCCGCGGTCTTCAGCATCACGATCCGCCCGTAGCCGGTGCCGAAGAGCGCGTCGAGGCTGCCGATGCGCTGCGCCGCGCTCACGACGCCGGAGGCGGAGACGCCGATGAAGGCGAAGAGGGCGAGCGTGCTGTACCGGCCGACGATGACCGAGAGGCGGGGCCGATCCACCGTCTTGCACAGCAGCACGACCGTGATGAGGCCGCCGAGCCAGACCGCGGCTCCCACGAGGTGCACGAGCAGCGAGTTCACCGCGAGGGAGTGGCCGGAGGCGCCCGCGGCGTGGCCCTGCAGCGCGAGCGGCAGCACCGTGACGAGCGCGGCGGCGAGCGCGAGCAGCACCCACCGCCGGTCGCGCACCGCGAAGCACAGCACGGTGGTCATGGCGGCGAGCATCAGCTGCAGCAGCCAGAGCCTGCCGAGCTCGATCTCGGTCACGAACTGGCCGAGGCCCGCCCCGAAGACGGTGTCGCCGGAGAAGGAGAGGCCCGTCACGTCGATGTAGGTGAGGATCAGCGTCGCCCCGCTCGCCACGGTGACGATCGCGGCGCTCGCCGCGGCGAGGTCCATCGCGAGCCGGCCCTCCGGGCCCTCGGTGTCGAGCGCCCAGAGCACCATGACGAGCGAGCCGATGAGGCCGGCGAGGCCGACGTTCACGAGGGTGCGGGCGACGGGGAGGCCGTAGCGCACGACGGCCCCGGGGTCGAGCAGGGTGCGCTCGTCCGCCGCGCCGCCGATGGCGAGGCCCGCCATGAGCGCCGCGAGGGTGACCGCGAGCAGCACGGCGGGCGCGAGAACGCGAAGGGATCTGGGCATCGTGCCTCTAGCCTACGGCGTGCCGCCGCGCGGGCCCCTGGGCGACGGGGCCCGCACGGGGTCGGGGGCCTGATCCCGGCCG
>CALMSE010000311.1 GCA_937872275.1 uncultured Leucobacter sp.
GCGTTAGGAAGATAACGATTTCGATTGCAATGTCGCAAGTGAGATCAGAAAGTGGAGTTCTGTATGGGGAACACTTAACCTGAGGAAAGCATCTATAAATTATTGGAAGGATATGTGGCATGACAAGGAAACGAACAAGTCTGGTCTTCTCTTTCCTCACCTCGGTTGCCCTGCTACTCGCCTTGCCGGTCGGCGCAGCGACTGCTGCCGACCTCCGTTTCTCTGAGCCAAGCGATGAGATCGACAACTTCCTTCGATCAGTGGTGCAAGAGGACCTGTATCAGACGCAGGTTGCTCTAGAAGACGCTGGGGTATACGGTGTTGGTTCGATTTATGATGCTGTGATCCTCGATTCTGAACTCACAGCCGAGAACGAGCTTGTGATTCGCTACAATCCCCAAGATCCGCTTAGCCCCTCGCTTCTCGAAGCTATAGATCGAGCGGCGACACAGGCCCCTTTGACAGTACGGGCCACGCCCATAAACGTGGATCCTGGTGAATTGCAGGAACTGGCGACGGAAATATCGCTTGGCGGTGACTACTGGCTCAGTGCGTTCGGAGTTCCAGATATCGTGGCAGTTCTTACCGATGGTCGCACCGGGCAGCTAACAGTCTCTACCTCCGCGGATATAGAGCCACGAGAGACTGTCGTTGAGGGAGTTACATTCCTACTTACCGGTAATGCAATTGTTGACTTCCAATCAAGAGCAAGCGACTATGCACCCTGGACCGGCGGCGGACTGCTCACGAACGGTTCTTCTGCAACCTGCACGATGGGTTTCAATTGGCGAAAATGGGCGCCTACGGAATTCATGGGTAGCACCGCGGAACATTGTTTTGAAGCAACTGGATCGAGCTGGTGGTACAACAACGGAAATTCGGTGGGAGTGCGTTATTACTACAGCACGACGCGAGACACAATGTTGTTCCGGAGCCCGACAATTAACCAATTCAATAACACCGTTTGGGTTGGTGGGCCATACACAAACGATTTGAGGACTGTTACCTCTGCTTCGGCCACTGACGTGTTTGGGGCAGTGGTCGCCTTCGGAGGCGGGTATAGCGGCTACGCCTCAGGTACAAACTCGTATGGTGGCCTCACCCTTGGAGGTAAAGGGCCGTGGCGATTGACAAACATCCATTCGTGCATTGGCGGTGATTCAGGTGCACCCTGGCTTACCGCTCATAGCGACCTGACCATCAATGCGGAAGGACAGCACGGAGGCTACTATAACAATGGTGCGGGCCTGGCCGGCTGCTTCTATATGCCGGTCACGCCGATCGCTGCCGCTCTAAACGCCTCAATTTTGATTTAGTTTAGCGTTTGAGCGGGCAGGCGGCCTGCCGTGGACAACGGGCCAGCTGGGGACGAGTCCAACGATGGGGTTGGATGACCCCGGCACCTCCCGCCGGGGTCATCCTCCGATGCCGATGGCGATGCGCGGAACCCCCGCCCACATGGCCGGATCAGTGAAGTTGCGGCCGTCGGCGAAGAGCCTGATACCCGGGAAGTCGGCCGGGCCGAGCCCGCGATACTCCGCATGATCCGCCTGCAGGATCGCGACGTCGACGGCGTCTCCCAGTCGGTGCGCGGCGAATCCGTGGGCCGCGAGCTCCTCGTCGGTGAACAGCGGATCGTGCACCGTCACCGCCGCGCCGCGCCGCGTCAGCTCCTCGACGGTCGGGAAGACGCCCGACACCGCGGTCTCCTTCACGCCGCCGCGATAGGAGGCGCCGAGCACCACCACGCGTCGACCCGCGAGGTCGCCGATGAGCCGCTCGACCCGCTCGACCAGGTATGCCGGCATCGTCGCGTTGTAGTTCCGCGCCGTGCGCACGATGTCGGCGTCGCGGTCGGTCGACAGGTACAGGCGCGGGTAGACGGGGATGCAGTGCCCGCCGACCGCGATGCCCGGCCGATGGATGTGGCTGAACGGCTGCGAGTTGCAGGCCTCGATCACCTTGTACACGTCGATGCCGGCCGTGTCCGCGTAGCGCGCGAACTGGTTGGCGAGGCCGATGTTGACGTCCCGGTAGGTCGTCTCGGCGAGCTTCGCCATCTCGGCGGCCTCGGCCGTGCCCATGTCCCAGACGCCGTTCGGGCGGGGCAGATCGGCGCGCTCGTCGAATTCGAGCACCGCCTCGTAGAACTCGACCGCGCGCCTCGCACCCGCGTCGTTCAGGCCGCCGACCAGTTTCGGGTACTTCCTGAGATCAGCGTAGACGCGCCCGGTCAGCACGCGCTCGGGCGAGAACACCAGGTGGAAGTCCTCGCCCTCCGCCAGGCCCGAGACCTCTTCGATCAGCGGCTTCCATCGGCCGCGAGTGGTGCCCACCGGCAGCGTCGTCTCGTACGACACGAGCGCGCCCGGCGTCAGGTGCTCGGCGAGGGAGCGGGTGGCGGCGTCCATCCACCCGAAATCGGGCTCCCAGGTCTCCTCGTCGACGAGCAGGGGGACGACGATGACGACGGCGTCGGCGCCGGGGATCGCGTCGGCGTAGTCGGTGGTCGCCCGCAGGCGTCCCGCCGGCACCAGCTCGGCGAGCCGTTCGGCCAGCCCCGCCTCGCCCGGGAACGGCTCCTCGCCGCGGTTGATGCAGTCGACGAGGGCCCTGTTGACGTCGACTCCGACGACGTCGTGCCCCATCGACGCGTACTGCGTGGCGAGGGGAAGCCCGATCTTTCCAGTGGCCACAACCGCGATCTTCACGGGGAGCAGTCTACCGCAGGCCTCCCCGGTGAACGCGGCGCCTCAGGCGCCGAGAAGCTCGCGCAGCCGCTCGCGGACGGGCGCCGACTGCACCTCGAAGCTGAGGGCGCGCGCGGCGTCGCCGGCATGCCGCTTGAAGGCGTTCAGCCGGTCGGCGTCGAGCGGGAGCAGCGACTCGCCCAGGTCCTCGGGCCGGAAGGACTCCGCGACCACTCCGAGGTCGTGCGTGCGCAGCTCCCTGACCATCTCCTCGCTCGGCCCGATCGCGATGCCGATGCGCGCCTGCACGTAGTCGAAGAACTTGTTCGGCAGTGCGAGCCGGGTGTTCGTGCTGAGGTCGGCGGGGATCCAGTGGATGCCGAGGTCGTAGGCCGAGAGCACGTCGGGCAGCTCGGTCGCCCTCACCGGGTCGCGGAAGCGGATCCGCTCGCAATCGGACGCGAGCTCCTGCAGCTCGCGCAGATGCGCCCCGCCGTCGCCCCCCGGCACCAGGAAGAGGTCGAGGGTGAACCGCTCGGGCAGCGCCTTCAGCACCTCGATCATCGTGCCGATGCCGCGGTCGTCCACGGCGGCGCCGCTGTGCACGCAGGCGATGCGGTCCGGCACCGCGTCGCGGGGCTCGATCTCGCGGTAGACGCCTGAATTCGCCATCATCAGCGCCGGCGCCCCGAACACCTCGAGGTAGAGCTCCGCGATGCCCTGGGACACCGTGGTCACGAGCGCGGCGCGCGCGAGGTAGCGGCGGCAGAGATGCGCCATGAACGGGCCCACGAGCAGGCGCCACGAAGTGATGTGCGCCTGCTCCTCGGGAGCCCACTCGTGCAGATCGGCCCAGATCGGGGCGTCTCCCGCCAGCCGCGAGGCCAGGTCGAGCACGCGCGCGTCGTTGGCCACCACGAGATCCCAGGGCCCCTCGACGCCCTGGCGCAGCACCCACTTCGCCGCCGGGGCCGAGCACTCGGCCGCGCGGTGCGCGTGCAGTGCGAGCTTCGCCACCCCGCCGATCGTCTGCGGCAGGCTCGCGAGCCCGTCGGGCACCCGGAGGTGATGCGCGGCGCCCTCGGGCTTCTCCCCATAGCCGATCGTGGTCACCTCGCCGAACTCCGCGAGCAGTCCCAGCTGTCGCAGCACGCGGGCGTCCCGGTGGATCGGGGAGAGCGAGATGCACAGGATGCGGCGGGCCATACAGGCAAATCTATCGTCCGGCGCGAGCTTCCGTATGCCTAGGATTGAACCGTGCCCTCCCCCCTCCGCGTCACGATGGTCTCGCGCATCTACCGACCGGAGGCCTCGGCGGCGTCGTTCTTCCTGGGCAGCATCGCGGACTCCCTGAGCGCCGCGGGCCACGAGGTCGAAGTGATCACGGCGCGCATGCCCAAGGGCCTGTCCCCCGAGCCCCGCGGCGAGCGCGTGCGCACCTTCCCCGTGCTGCGCGATCGCAACGGCTACGTACGCGGCTACCTGCAGTACATGAGCTTCGACCTCCCCCTCTTCTTCCGCCTGCTCTTCTCCCGCAGGCCCGACGTCGTGTTCATGGAGCCGCCGCCGACGACGGGCGCGGTGGTGCGGATCGTCTGCGCGCTGCGCCGCATCCCCTACGTGTACGACGCCGCCGACATCTGGTCCGACGCTGCGGACAACGCGACCGGTTCGCAGCTCGTGATCCGGGTGCTGCGCGGCCTCGAGCGCTTCGGGATGAAGGGGGCGCGGCGCATCGTCACCATCTCGCAGGGCGTGGCGGATCGCATCGCCGAGCTCGGGGTGCGCCGTCCCGTCGCGGTGACGGGCTTCGGCGCCGACACCGAGTCGTTCCGCTACGAGGAGGCCCCGATCGAACGGGTCTTCCTCTACGCGGGCAGCTACTCGGTCTGGCACGGGGCAGAGGTGCTGATCGATGCGTTCGCCGAGTTCTCCCGCACCCGCCCCGGCTATACGCTGCGCTTCATCGGGAACAGCACCGAGCGGGCGGTGCTCGCGGCGCGGGCCGTCGAACGGGGGGTCTCGGACTCGGTCGAGTTCCTCGACGCGGTGCCGGCCGCCGAACTGAGACCCCGGCTGACGCGCGCCGCGGCGAGTCTCGCCACTCTGAGGCCCGGCAGCGGCTACGACTACGCCTTCACCACCAAGGCGTACTCCGCGCTCGCGGCCGGCTGTCCGGTGATCTTCGCGGGCCCCGGCCCGACGGCGCCGTTCCTCCGGGAAGCCGGTCTCCACGTCCGCGCCGGCGAGGCCGTCGACTACGATCCGGCCGCCGTCGCCCGGGCGATGGGAGCGATCGCGGACGAGGGGCCCGATGCGTCGGCGCGCGCGGCCACCGCCCGCTGGACCGAGCGGCACCACTCGATGTCGGCCGTCGCCGAGCGGGTGAGGGCGGTCGTGGAGGCCGCCGCGGGTCGCTGAGCCGGGGACCCCGACGCGGCCCCCGCCGTTTCCGAGCTTGCACTTGCTAAAATTCGAGGGCCCTCGGTCGCGATCCGAGCCCGGAGCGCCGGACCGCTCGGACAGCGGCCGCAAGAGAATGGACACCATGTCGACAAGCGAGCGCCCCTACCAGATGTGCACGCGCACGGTCATGGACACGACCGACCCCGACATCTGGTTCGATGAGCACGGGGTCTCCTCCCACGCGCTGCGCTACGATCGCGAGTTCGGCCCGGTCATCGAGGCGGCGCGCTCCGGCGGTCGTTCCGACGAGCTCTCCGCCCTGGTCGAGCGCATCAAGAAATCGGGTGAGGGCAAGCCGTACGACTGCATCGTGGGGGTGAGCGGCGGCGTCGACAGCACCTACCTGGCCTTGCAGGCGGTGAAGCTGGGCCTGCGGCCGCTCGCGGTGCACTTCGACAGCGGCTGGAACTCGGAACTCGCCGTCGGCAACGTCGAGAACATCGTCCGCCGCCTGAACCTCGACCTCTACACCGACGTCGTGGACTGGCGCGAGATGCGCGACCTCCAGCTCTCCTTCTTCAAGGCCTCGGTCCCCAACTGCGACATCCCCACCGACCATGCGTTCCCCTCCGTCGCCTATCGGCAGGCCGAGAAGTACGGCATCAAGTTCATCCTCTCGGGCCACAACCTCGCGAGCGAGTCGATCCTGCCCCAGGCATGGGGGTACAACGCGGCCGATGCTCGCCATGTGAAGGCCATCCAGCGGCGCTTCGGCACCGTGAAGCTGAAGAGCTACCCCACCCTCGGCCTGCTCAAGCAGTACGGCTGGTACGAGACGGTCAAGGGCGTCAAGCGCATCAACCTGCTCGACTACCTGCCCTACCGCTACGACGCGGCCAAGCAGGCGATCACGGACGAGCTGGAGTGGCGCGACTACGGGGGCAAGCACTACGAGTCGGTGTTCACGCGCTACTTCCAGGGCTACTATCTCCCGCACAAGTTCGGCTTCGACAAGCGCAAGGCCCACTACTCCTCGCTGATCCTCTCGGGACAGATGACTCGGGATGAGGCGCTCGAGAAGCTCGAGCAGCCGCCCTACGACGAGAGCCTGCGCGACCAGGATCACGCCTTCATCGCGAAGAAGCTCGGAGTGCCCGTCGCCGAGCTCGAGGAGATCTTCGAACGGCCTCCGGTGGATCACCTCTCGTACCCGAACGAGAAGTGGATGTGGGATCTCGCCATGAGGCTGACCCGCCGGCCGCAGCAGCCGAAGTCGCTCGAAGAGGCGCGGCAGCAAGGGTACGCGGTCCGGTGACCGCCGCGGTCTCGCTCGTGGACTACGGGGTCGGCAACCTCGGCTCCGTTCGCAACATGTTCAAGCGGATCGGGGTGCCCACGGAGGACATCGCCGACCCGGACGCGCTGCCGCGGGCCGCCCGGGTCCTGCTGCCCGGCGTCGGCGCCTTCGACCATGGCATGAGCACGCTCGTCGCCGGGGGCTGGGTCGATGCGCTGCGCGATCACGCGGCCGGCGGCAAGCCCGTGCTCGGCATCTGCCTCGGCATGCAGCTGCTGCTGGAATCGAGCGAGGAGGGCGAGCTGCCGGGCCTCGGCCTCGTCCCCGGAAGCGTCAGGCGCTTCGAGGCGGGCTCGGGCCTGCGCGTGCCGCACATGGGCTGGAACCGCGCAGCGCCGGCCCTCGAGCACCCGCTCTTCGCCGGGCTCGACGACGACGCCCGCTTCTACTTCGTCCACTCGTACTACGCCGCCCCGCAGCATGAGGAGCACACGCTCGCGCGCAGCGAATACGGGCGCACCTTCACCTCGGCGGTCATCGCGGACAATGTCGCCGGGGTCCAGTTCCACCCCGAGAAGAGCCACCACTACGGCATGCAGCTGCTCGAGAATTTCAGCCGACTATGAGCGTGTTCCCCCGCGTCATCCCCGTGCTCACCGTTCGCGACCGGCTGCTGGTGAAGCCGCTGCGCTTCGGCAAGGAGATCTACATCGGCGATCCGGTGAACGCGGTGCGCATCTTCAACGAGAAGCGGGTCGACGAGCTCGTGCTGATCGATCTCTCCGCCTCGGAGCGGCCCGGCCGGGTCGACCTCGAGTTCCTGGAGGAGATGGCGAGCGAGGCCTTCATGCCGGTCGGGTACGGAGGCGGCGTGAACAGCGCGAGGCTCGCACGCGAGATCACCGCTCTCGGGGTCGAGAAGGTCGTGCTGAACAGCGGTTTCGCTCCCGGCGGAGACCTCGTGCCCGCGATCTCGGGCGAGATCGGAGCGCAGAGCACGGTCGTCTCGATCGACGTGCGCAAGAAGCGCCTCGGCGGCTATGAGACCCTGGCCCGGCGCGGCACCGAGAAGCTCGGCCGGACCCCGGGCGAGCTCGCGATCGAGGCGGTCCGACAGGGCGCCGGCGAGATCGTGCTGCAGGCCGTCGACCGCGAGAGCACGTTCCAGGGCTACGATCTGCGTCTGCTGACAGAGGTGAGCCGCGCCGTCGAGGTGCCCGTCGTCGCCCTGGGCGGTGCCCGCGGCGTCGACGACTTCCGCGACGGGCTTCTGGCCGGGGCCAGCGCGGTCGCGGCCGGCAGCGCCTTCGTGATGCAGGGCAAGCACCGGGCCGTGCTCATCACCTACCCGTCGCCGGCCGAGATCCGCGAACTGCCCCGCACGGGCTCCGGAGCACCGCTGTGAGCGTCGCGCCGAGCATCGACGTGGTCATCCCCGTGCACACCGCGGCCCGCCCGATCCGCCGCGCCGTCTCGAGCGTGCTCGCCGCACGGAGTCGGGCGGTGCGCGCGCTCGTGGTCTGCCACGACATCGATGCGGCGGAGATCGCCGCGAATCTCCAGGGCGTCGACGATCCGCGCCTCGCGCTGATCGAGCATCGCGACGGCGTTCCCTCGCCCGCGGGGCCGCTGAACGCCGGCATGCGGGCCGCGGAGGCCGACTACGTGGCGTTCCTGGGCTCGGACGACGAGCTCGGGCCCGGCGCGCTCGACGCCTGGACCGCCGAGCTGCGGGGCCAGCAGCTGCACATCGGTCAGCTGATCGCCGACGGCGGAGGGCGCATCTTCGCCCCGGCGCCGAGAGCCGGCCGCTTCGAGAACCTCGACCCGGTGAAGGATCTGCTCAACTATCGCACCGCGCCGGTCGGCGTACTCGTCTCCCGCGCCCTCGTCGCCTCCGCCGACTCCCCGGGTTTCGTCGAGGGGCTGCGCACGGGCGAGGACATCGCGCTCGGGGCCTTCCTCTGGAACACGGCGCGGAGCATCACCTACTCCCGCTGCAGCGAGGGCTACCGCATCAGGGAGGACGAGCACGACCGCGTGAGCGCGGAGCTGCCCGCGTTCGCCGTGCTGGCCGCGCCCGTCGACGCCCTGCTCGCGGAGCCCTGGGTCGCAGTCATGAGCCGGCGGGCCCGCGCCGCCCTGGGCGCGAAGCTGATCCGCTATCAGCTGATCGAGCCGTGCCGGCAGCTCGCCCGCGGCGGTCGCCTGCGGGAGGCGGATCTGCGGGAGGCCGTGCGCGTCGTCACTGCGCTGGCCGAGTTCTCGCCGCGGGCCGTCGGCTATCTGCCGGGGCGGGATGCGGTGCCGGCGAGGCTCCTGCTCGCCGGAGACATCGCGGCGGCCGAGCGGCGGCTCGCGTCCGCCGGGCCGGGCTCCGTCTGGTCCCGGGTGGTCCCGGGCAACCCGTTCCGGCTGTTCGCCCCCGAGGGCCTCATCCGCCGGGCGATCAGGCACCCGCTCATCTCGCGCGGCCTGCGCCCGTAGAGTGGACGAAGATCATCGGAATGAGCCTCCCATGCAACGCCTGCTGCGATCCCTGAACCGCCTGCCCCTGCCCCTGCAGCGGTTCTTCCGCGCGCTCAGAGGCCCGCGCAGCCCGATCTTCACGCTCTATCTGCTCGCCTCCGGCGCCCGCCCGCGGCCGGTCCCCCCTCCCACCGAGCTCCCCGATGCACCGCGCCGGGTCTACATCGCGCCGGTGAACGCGGCCGAGCAGGCGATGCTGTGGGCCGCGGCCCTCGAGGCCGAGGTGCCCGGGCTGGGCGCCCGGAGCATGATGGCCCCGGTCGTCGGCGGCAGCATCTTCGAGAGCACCGAGCCCGTGCCCCTCGGCGCATTCCATCTCTCGAAGAGCTGGCAGCGGGCGGAGTTCGAGCGCGCCGCCGAGTTCACCCACGTGCTCGTCGAATCGCAGGAGGCCATGTTCGGCGGCCTGTTCCGCTACGATCCCGCGCGCGAGATCGAGGCGCTGCGGGGGCGCGGCGTATCCATCGCCGCGCTGAGCCACGGATCCGACACGCGGAGTCCGAGGGCGCACGCCGAGCGCACGCCCTGGTCGCCCTTCCGAGAGCATCACCCCGAGACCGCCATGCTGCAGCATCTCGCCGATGCGAACCGGGAGCGCCTCGCGCGGCTCGAGCTGCCGGTGTTCGTCTCGACGCCCGATCTGCTCGACGACCTGCCGCTGGCGCACTGGTGCCCGTTGATCGTCGAGCCGGTCTTCCACTCGGCCGCGTCCGAGCCGCTGCTCGGCGAGCGGCTGCCCGTGGTGACGCACATCCCGAGCCGGGGCTGGCTGAAGGGCACCGAGCTCATCGAACCGGTCGCGGCGTCCCTCGCGGAACGGGGGGTCGTCGCCTACCGTCCGCTCGAGGGCGTGCCGCGGGAGCGCATGGCGGAGGCCTACGCCTCGGCGGACATCCTGCTCGAGCAGTTCCGGCTCGGCAGCTACGGCGCCACCGCCATCGAGGCGATGGCCGCGGGCCGGGTGGTCGTCGGCCACGTGCTCCCGTCGGTGCGGGAGCACGTGCGGCGCACGACCGGGCTCGAGCTTCCCATCGTCGAGGCCGATCCCGACTCGCTGAGCGAGGCCGTGGAGGGGCTCGTCGCCGACCCGGATCGCATGCGGGAACTCGGCGCGCGGGGTCGGGATTTCGTCAGCGCGGTGCACGACGGCCGTCTGAGCGCGGCCGCCCTCTCCGAGCACTGGATCGATCGCGGCTGAGAGCCGCGATCCGCTACGCCCCGATCCGCTCCACGATCGCGTCGACTGCGCGCGTCGCCGCTCGACCGTCGCCGTAGGGCGCCGCCTCGGTGGCGGCCGGCGCCGGCCTCGTCAGCGCCGCCGTGATCTCCTCGGCCGTGTTCGCCAGCACGTTCCAGCCCAGTTCGACGGTCTCGCCCCACTCCGTCTCGCGGCGGACGGTCGTGCAGGGCACCCGCAGCAGGAAGGCCTCCTTCTGCAGGCCGCCCGAGTCCGTGACCACGCCCGCGCTGCCGAGCGCCGCGGCGATCAGCTGCGGGTAGGCCAGCGGGTCGCGCACGACGAGCGATCCGGTCTCGAGGTCGACCCCGTGCTCGGCGGCCTTCGCGCGCACGCGCGGATGCGCGAGCAGCACCACCGGCTTGTCGGCGGCGCCCAGCGCCTCGGCGACCTCGCGCAGGCGTTCGGGATCGTCGGTGTTCTCGGCCCGGTGGATCGTTGCCACGTAGTAGCCGTCGGGCGCGTCGACGTCGGCCAGCGGGTTCGGCTCGCCGCCCGCGAGCACGGCGTCCCGCACCTTGAGCAGCACATCGGTCATCACATCGCCGACCAGCACGGAGCGCTCGGACAGTCCCTCGGTCCCGAGATGCCGCATGGCCGCCTCGGTGGGGGCCAGACACAGGTCGGCCGCATGGTCGGTGAGCACCCGGTTGTGCTCCTCGGGCATCGCGCGGTTGAAGGATCGCAGCCCCGCCTCCAGGTGCGCCACCGGGTAGTGCAGCTTCACCGCGCTCACCGCCGCCGCGAGCGTGGAGTTGGTGTCGCCGTAGACGAGCACGCAGTCGGGGCGGAAGCGATCCAGCACCTCGTCCATCTGCGCGAGCATCGCGCCGGTCTGCACGCCGTGCGAGCCGGAGCCGACCCCCAGGTGGGCGTCCGGCTCGGGGATGCCGAGGTCGCGGAAGAACACGTCCGAGAGCATCGGATCGTAGTGCTGCCCGGTGTGCACGATGACGTGCTCGTGCCCGGCCGCGGTCATGGCCTCCGCGACGGGGGCCAACTTGACGAACTGCGGCCTGGCGCCGACGACACTCATGATCTTCACCCGACGAGTGTATCCGCTGGCCGGGGAGCGCCTCAGCGCGGCACGGCGATCCTCTGCGCGACCGCGGCCTCCCATACCTGCTGCTGCGACTCCGCGCAGTTCTCCGGCGCCGCCGCCGCCGCGTTGCGCTTCCACGCCGCGACCTTCTCCGGGGTGAGGCCGTTCAGCGCCTCGACGACGTCCTGCACCTCGAAGCCGCTCGCGACGGCGCCCAGGTCGTACTTCTCCAGCAGACGCTCCATGTCGACCGTGGGCCCGATCACCAGTGCCAGGCGCGCCTGCACGTAGTCGAAGAACTTGTTCGGCAGCGCGAGCGCGTTGTTCGTGTTGGTGCGGGGCAGCACGTGGATGCCGACGTCGTAGGAGTTGAGCAGGGGGACGAGCTCCGCGTGCGGCACCGGGGGGTGCACGGTGACGCGGTCGCCCAGGCGCGCGGCGAGCTCCTCCAGCTCGCGCACGTAGGGGGAACCCGCGCCCGTCAGGTAGAGATCGAGGGTCGCGTCCGCGGTGGATCGGGCGACCGCCTCCATCATCACCTCGATGCGCCGGTTCTGCTGCGCGCCGCCCGAGTGGACGATGCGGATCGGCGCCCCGACCGGCTGCGCCTGCAGTTCGAAGTAGGGGGCGGCATTGCGCACCACCCCGCATGCGAAACCGAACTCAGCGGCGTACCGCTCGGCGATCGTGTCGGAGACCGTGGTCGCCGACCCTGCCCGCGCGGCGAAACGGCGCAGCGCCCACTCGTGGAAGGGCTTGCGGATCCGCACCCAGTGCGGCAGCTGGTCGTGCAGGCCGGGGAAGAACTCGTGGAGGTCGGCGTGCGTGCGATCCGGGCCGACCGCCTCGAAGGCGACGCCGAGGGTGTCGAGATCGTTGGCGACGGCCGCGTCGAAGCGGCGGCCTCGGAGCGCCTTCCGCGCCGCGCGCGCCCGCGGGTGCAGACGGTAGGCGAGGCCGTAGAGATGCAGCCGCGCGAGCGCCGCCTCGAGGTAGTGCCCGGGGGTGGCCTCGGAGTCGACGAGGCGCAGGTGCTCGACGTCGTCGCGCACCTGTTCGCCGAAGCCGCAGGTGGTCACGCGGTAGCGTTCGGCGAAGAGGTCGACCTGCTTCTTCACGCGCGCGTCGTTCGCGATCTCCGAGAAGGAGACGATGAGGAGACTCGGCCGGCGGTCGCTCACAGCAGCCCCGCCAGCCTGGCCTGGAAGGCGAAGTCGGGCACCTGCTCCACGACCTCGTCGAAGGTGCCCCGCCCCTGGATGCGTCCGGTCGCGAGATAGCAGACCTGGTCGTACTCCCGGATGGTGGCGAGCCGGTGCGCCACGGTGATGAACGTGACCTCGCCCTGCAGCTCCCGCATCGACTCGGTGACCCGGTTCTCCGTCGCCGTATCGAGCGAGCTCGTGGCCTCGTCCATGACCATGACCAGCGGGTCCGAGTACAGCGCCCGGGCGATGCCGAGCCGTTGCTGCTGGCCGCCGGAGACCGCCTCGCCCCGCTCTCCGATGCGTTCGAGAACACCGTCGCCGCGACGGGCGAGCTCGCCGAGGTGCGCCCGCTCGAGCGCCCGGTGCACCCGGTCGAGGTCGTAGTCCTCTTCCCAGGTGAGCGCCACGTTCTGGGCGATGGTGCCGTCGAAGAGCGCCACGCGCTGCGGCACGTAGCCCACACGGCTGCGCCACTGCCCGAGCACTTCGGAGAGCGGCTCGTCGTCGATGAGCAACCGCCCCCCGGTGGGCACGCTGAGGCCGAGCAGGATGTCGATCAGCGTCGACTTGCCCGCGCCCGAGGGGCCGACCACCGCGAGGCTCGAACCGAAGGGCACGGTCAGGTCGATGCCGTCGAGCACGTCGGCATCGGCTCCGGGATAGCGGAAGCTCACGTCGCGCAGTTCGAGTCGAGCGGGGGACTCCGGCAGCTCGCGCGTGTCGACGACGACGTGCACGGCCCGCTCCTCCCCCTTCGCGTTCTTGAGCTCGCGGATCACGTCTCGGGCGTAGATCTCGTTCGCCGCCGCCGAGGTGAGGCTCGCCTGGATCGCGTTCATGGCCGGGATCATGCGGAAGCCGGTGGCCGCGAAGAGCGAGACCGCCACCACGGCGGCGCCGATGCCCCCCATGAGATAGGACGCGCCGCCGACGAGCAGGAAGCCGCCGATGAGGGCCGCCTCGAAGGCGTACTTCGGCACGATGCCGAGGAAGGAGATGTTGGCGCGGGCGCGGGCGGCCACGGCCCGATCCTTGGAGACGACCCGGCCGATCTCGTCGAGCTTGCCCCGCAGCGTGACCTCCTTCAGGGCGTCGACCATCTCGGTCATGATGGTCGCGACCCGGTATCCGAAGTTGCGGTTGATGGTGCCCGCGACCTGGGCCCGGCGCGAGATCACCAGCACCATGGAGAGGGAGATGAGGGAGAGGTAGACCAGCGCGATGAGGGCGGTGACCGGCTGCGCGACGACCAGCACGAGCAGCACGGACACGAAGGTGAGCGCGTTGCCGGGGATCTGGGAGAGCTGCAGGACGAAGCCCAGGTTCGTGTTCGCCATCGAGCTGTCGACGATGCGGGTGACCTCGGCGGTGCTGAGCTGCGAGCGCTCCTCCCAGCTCGAGTGCGTATAGGCCCGGAACAGGCGGTCGCCCACCTCGACCTCGTAGCGGGCGAAGCGCCGCGTCGCCCACCAGTGCAGTATCAGCGCGAGCACGCCCTTCAAGATGAACAGGGCGCAGATCAGCACGACCACCCAGGCGGTGGCGGAGGCGGGGATCTCGCCGATCAACGGGATCGTCATCGGCGTGTTCGACGCGAGCGGGGTCACCACGACGACGATGAGGCCCAGCGCGACCGTGTCGAGGATCGCGAGCGCGCCGGTGACGATCGCGTACCAGACGTAGAAGGGCTTCGCCCCCTTCGGCAGCACGTCGAACAGTTCGACGAGCGTGCGCCACATACTCTTCACCGGATGACTCCTCCGCTGCCCGTCCCGCCCGCGCCTGGTCCGGCCGGGTATCCGGCCGGGCTAGGCCCCGGCCCGCGTCACCGCGGTCACGCCCGCGATGATGCGCTCGAGGTCGCCGTCGCTCAGCGACGGATGCACCGGCAGCGAGAGCACCTCACTCGCCGCGCGTTCGGTCTCGGGCAGCTCGAGGCCGGGCGCGAACTCCGCGAGCGACGGCAGCCGGTGGTTCGGGATCGGGTAGTACACGCCCGATCCCACTCCGTGCTCGTCCTGCAGCGCCTGACGGATGCGGTCGCGCTCCCGGGCGTCCACGCGGATCGTGTACTGGTGGTACACGTGCACCGCGCCCTCGGCCACCCTCGGGGTCTCGACGCCGGCGAGACCGGCGAGGCCGGCGTTCAGCGCGGCCGCGTTGCGCTGCCGCTGCCTCGTCCATTCGTCGACCTTGGTGAGCTGCACCCGTCCGATCGCCGCGTGGATGTCGGTCATCCGGGCGTTGAAGCCGACGACCTCGTTCTCGTACTGCTTCTCCATGCCCTGGTTGCGCAGCAGCCGGACGCCGCGCGCGGTCTCCTCGCTCGCGCACGTCACCATGCCGCCCTCGCCCGAGGTCATGTTCTTCGTCGGGTAGAGGCTGAACATCGCGAATTCGCCGATCGTGCCCACGGGGCGGCCGTTCCAGCTCGCACCGTGCGCCTGAGCCGCGTCCTCGTAGACGGCGAGCCCGTGCTCCTTCGCGATGGCCTCGATCTCGTCGACGAGGAAGGGGTGACCGTAGAGGTGCACCGGCATGATGCCCTTGGTGCGGGGGGTGATCGCCGCGCGAACCGCCTCCGGGGCCAGCGAGAAGTAGTCGCCCTCGATGTCGGCGAAGACCGGGGTCGCGCCGGTGAGCGCGACCGAGTTGCCGGTGGCCGCGAAGGTGAACGACGGCACGATCACCTCGTCGCCCGGGCCGACGCCCGCGGCGAGCAGGCCCAGGTGCTGGCCGCTGGTGCCGGAGTTCACCGCGACCGTGGCGCGGCCCTGGACGAAGTGATCCGCGAACTCGCGCTCGAACGCCGCGACCTCCGGCCCCTGCGCGATCATGCCCGACCGCAGGACGCGGTCGACGGCCTCCCGCTCCTCGTCGCCGACGATGGGCTTCGCCGGGGGGATGAACTCTGCTGCCATGCGATCTCGGCCTTTCCGTAGGGTGTCGGCGCGCGGCGCCGTCACAGTCGAGGATACTGCGTCGAGCCTGCGAGCCCCGTCAGCGGGAAGGGCGCAGATCCTCGAGCACCTGGCGCACGACCTCGCCCGAGGCCCGGGCCGTCGCGTGCGCGCGGAGCCACCGCTGCCCGGCCTCCGCCTGCGCGAGCAGTGCCTCGGGCGGCGCCGTGATCGCGGCCCGCAGCCGCTCGGTGACCTCGTGGTGCCTCGTCGGCACCCACGCGGAGTTCGATCCCGGTGGGAGGTCGGGCTCGGTCTCCTCATCCGCGGCGGTGAGCAGCACCGCGCCCGCAGCCATCGCCTCGACCCCGAACACGCCGGGCATTGAGGAGTAGAACTCGTTCATCACGATGTGGGCCCGCAGGAGCTCCCGCTCGACCTCGGCGTGAGGGACGCCCGAGAGCTCGACGTACTCGAAGTCGAGTCCTTCCTCGCGCAGCGCCGCCACGGCCGCGCGCACGAGCTGCGTGCCCTTGATGATCGGGGACGACGGGGCGTGCAGCACGACCGGCCGCTCCACGGAGGCGAACTTCGGCCGCGGATCGGCGATACGGTCGTCGGGGTAGAAGTAGCGGAACGGCATCGTCTCGCGCGTCAGGTAGCCGCTCTGGTCGGCCGAGGCGTTGAACACCGCGTCGGCGTAGCGATCGGCGGTGGCGGCGAGGCGCTTGCGCAGCAGATCGTACTCCCCGGAGGAGAACACCGGGGAGAGCGCGGGCAGGTAGGTGGCGATGTTGGGCCGCCCGCTGCGCCGCTCCATCTCGGCCATGACGGGGATGGAGCGGATGTCGCTCCCCGTGAAGTAGCAGACGATGCCCGCTCCCCGCTCGGAGAGGAAGCCGAACTCGAACTCCCGGGCATCGTCCTGCGCCCGCAGGAAGCCTCCGGGGCCGACGTAGATGACGCCGCGCGCCGCGGCGGCGATGCGGCCGAAGTGCCAGGCCTCCGACAGCATCTGGAGGGCCCAGCCGCGGCGCGGCGAGGCGCCGCCGTAGTCGAACGCATCGGCGTAGAACGGGTGCTTCGTGAGGCTCACCGAGTACGAACCGGGGATCGCCGAGGCGATGCTGGCCACCATGTTGGCGACCTCGTCGGGGCCGACGACCCAGCTGATCGGGCGGGCGGGCGGGCGCTTCGCGTGGCGGCGGTACGACGTCTTCGCGAGCCGGCGCTGGAGCACGCGCACCAGGCGGTGCTGCAGCCCGCGGATCACCGGGGATCCCGCTGGGGCTTGCAGAACTTCTCGTAGAAGCTCTTCGGCACGCGGTTCCACTTCAGCAGCAGCCAGAACAGCGGTCGCAGCAGCTCGAAGCGGCGCTTGTAGGTGGGATAGTCGCGATAGGTCTTCATCGGCATGTTGAGGAAGTGGTCGAACTCCTCGTCCGAGAGCCCGAGCCGCTTCTTCACCATCGCGATGAGCTGCGGGTCGGGGTAGCGGGGGGCGAAGAACCGCTCCCGCGCCTCCTCGCGATCGAGCTGCCCGGAGCGGACGAGCGCCGAGAGCTCGATCTGCCGGAAGTTGATCTGGAACCGCTTCGGAAGGAAGAAGGTGTGGTAGAACGCGGTGAAGCGGTTCTCGAGGTGGTGGCCGCCGTACCACTGCCAGCCGTACTCCTCGGCGAGGAAGACCTTGGCCGCCTCCTTGTTGTAGTCGAGCCAGTACAGCGGCCTCGTGCGCTCGATGCCGCTGAAGGCCGACCACTTCAGGAAGTTGCGGAAATCCATGTTGGGGTAGGTCTTCATCGGCACCCGGCCGAAGCGCCGGTGCACCGACTTGATGTAGCCGCCGTCCATGTAGAGCCAGCCCATCGGGGAGACGCCCTCGGTGCGGAACGAGTGCCCCTCGACGATGTGCTTGATGCCGTGCTTCTCGGCCGCGCGGTAGAGCACGCCCATGAAGCCGATGTCGGTCGGCGCCTCGATGTCCTTCACGCCCGCCTTCATGAACGACAGATAGATGTCGTCGTACTCGGCGTTGTCGACCACGTAGGTCTCGAGGTCGACGCCCAGCTTGTCGAGCACCGCGTAGATGTTGGAGGTCGCGGTCGGGGAGTTCCACGTGTTGTCGAAGTGCACGGCGAGGGGGCGCACGCCCATCTGCACGAGCAGATGGGCGAGGTACGACGAGTCGGTGCCGCCGCTCACCCCCATGATGCAGTCGTACTTCTTCCCCTTGCCCTCGCGCTTCAGACGGTCGACGAAGGCCTGCAGCGCGGCCGCGCTCTCGGGGCCGATGGGGTACTGCGCATCGAGGGAGTCGTGCAGTCCGCAGTAGAAGCAGATGGGGCTCTCGTCGAGCCGCGAACCGGGAACGTCGGAGGTGATGAGGCAGCGCTCGCACATGGTCGTCTGCGACAGGTCGCGGCCGGGGATCGCGTACCGCTCGTCCACCACCTCGGCGAGGGAGAGCGCGCCGGCCTCCTGATCCAGCACGGCCTCGAAGAGGCGGCCGAGCTCAGCCCGGCTCGGGTAGTTCACGAGCACGCTGTCCCGGGCGCTCTGCATGACGAACTGACTGCCCGCGGCCACCGCCTGGGCTCCGCCGTCGCGAATGGCCTCCACGAGGTGGGTGCGCGTCCCGGCTCCCCCGTGCGCGATCACCGGCACGTCCACCAGCTCGGCGATCCGGGCGACCATCTCGAGGTCGACCCCCTCACGGGTGCCCTCGCGGTCCACCCCGGTGACGAACACCTCGCCGACGCCCAGCGCGGTCGCGTGCTCGCACCACTGCTCGAGCGAGAGCGGCGCCTCCCGGGTGGCCGAGCGCACGACCACCCGGAGCCCGTCGTCGCCTCGGACGAGGTCGAGCCCGGCGACCACGGCCTGCGAGCCGAGCACGCGCACGGCATCCCGCACGACCTCGGGCCGCTCCACGAGCGCGGTGTTGAACACGACCTTCTCGTAGCCGATGCGGATGAGGCGCTCGGCGTCCTCGACCCGCTCCAGCCCGCCGGCGTAGGCGAGCGGCACGAAGGCCTCGGAGGCGAACTTCTCGAGGCGGTCGAACTGCACGGGGCTCCGGTTCTTCGCCGCTCCGATGTCGACGAGGAGCATCTCGTCGACCTCGAAGTCGTTGAAGATGGAGAGCACGTTCACCGGGTCGCCGACGTAGACGGGATCCTCGAAACGCCGAGTCTTCACGAAGCGGTCCCCCTCGAGCAGGAGTACCGGGATGACCCTGGGGAGCACCTCCATCACGCCTCCTCGGCGAAATCGCTCAGCAGCCGCAGGCCGTAGCGGTGGCTCTTCTCGGGATGGAACTGCACGCCCACGACGTTCTCCCGGTGGATCATCGAGGCGAACTCCACCCCGTGGCGCGTCGTCGCGGCCACGTGCGCGTCGTCGTCGGGCTGCACGCGGTAGGAGTGGACGAAGTAGAAGCGGTCGCCGGTGACCACGTGCGGGAGCGCGGTGCCGCTCGTGCGCCGCACCGTGTTCCATCCCATGTGCGGCACGCGCAGGCGCGCGCCGTCGACTTCCGGCGGGAAGCGCGTGGAGCGTCCGGGGATGAGCCCGAGCCCCGACAGCTCCCCCTCGTCGCTGCCGTCGAGCAGCAGCTGCATGCCGAGGCAGACGCCCAGGATCGGCACTCCTGCGGCCGCGCGCTCGCGCACCAGGTCGTCGATTCCCGTGGCGTGCAGGCGCGCCGCGGCGTGGTCGAAGGAGCCCACGCCCGGAAGGATCAGTTTCCGCGCGGAGCGGATCTCGTCGTGGTCGCCGGAGAGCACCGCCCGATGCCCGGCCTTCTTCAGCATGTTCGCGATGGAGGCGATGTTGCCGACGCCGTAATCGATGATGGTGATGTCGCTCATCTGGGCCCTCCGCGGTGTCCGGCTCTCACGACAGGGCGTCGAGCACGCCGGCCAGGGTCTCGCAGACCCTGCGCACGTCGTCGTCGTCGAGCTGCGGGTAGAGCGGCAGGGTCAGCGCGGAGCGGTGCGCCCTGGTGGCCATCGGCAGCTCCTCGTCGGCGATGCCGAAGCGCTCGCGGAAGTAGGGCTGCAGGTGCATGGAGTAGGTGCCGAGCGTGGTCTCGATGCCCGCCTCGCGCATGGCGTCGATCGCCGCGTCGCGGTCGATGCCCTCGTCGAGCAGCACGACGTACGACTGGAAGGCGTGCCGCGTGCCCTCGGGCACCGTCGGGGCCGCAGCGCCCTCGACGGATTCGAGCTCGACGGCGTAACGCGCACCGAGCTCCTGCCGGCGCTCCACGATGTGGTCGAGCCTGGCCATCTGGGCCACGCCGATCGCGCCGAGCACGTCGCTCAGCCGGTAGTTGTACCCCGCGTCGACGAACGACATGTAGTGGCTGCCGCGCACCGAGCCGTGGGTGCGGAGCACGCGGATGCGATCCGCCATCGCCTCGTCCGAGGTCGTGATCAGGCCGCCCTCGCCCGTCGTGATGATCTTCCGCGGGTGGAAGGAGAAGACGCCGGCCGTGCCCAGGGAGCCCGCCTGGCGGCCGCGATAGATGCCGCCGAGCGCGCAGGCCGCGTCCTCGATCACCGGCAGGCCGTGCCGTGCCGCGACCGCGTTGATCGGATCCATGTCGGCAGGCAGGCCGAAGGCGTGCACCGGCATGATCGCCCGGGTGCGCTCGGTGATCGCGGCCTCGAGAAGGCTCGGATCCATGTTGAAGGTGGCGAGGTCGATGTCGACGAACACCGGCACCGCGCCCTGCTGGATCACCGCGTTCGCGGTGGCCGGGAAGCTGAAGTCGGGGATCACGACCTCATCGCCCGGCCGCACCCCGGCCGCGTGGAGGGAGAGATGGATGCCGGTCGTGGCGGAGCTCGTGGCGAAGCCGTGGTCCGCGCCGACGTAGCCGGCGACGAGTCGTTCGAACTCGACGACCTTCGGCCCCTGGGTCAGGTAGCCGGATTCGAGCACCTCGCCGACCGCCGCGAGCTCCTCTGCGCCCGTGAGCGGGACGTTCAGCCTCACGCGAGCACTCGCTCGTAGAACTCGATCGTCTCGGCGAGGGCGTCGGCGTTCAGCACCTCGGGCTGGTCACCGAGCAGCCCCTTGAGCTTGGCCACATCGGCCATGTGGCGGCGCACGTCGCCGGGGCGCTCCTCGACGTGCTCGATCGGGTGATCCGGCCGGCCCATGATCTCGAGCATCCGCGAGACGAGCGTGTTGATCGACGTGCCCACGCCGGTGGCGACGTTGATCTCCTGGCCGCGGCACTCGGGCGAGTCGTGGATCTCCACGGCGAAGCGGGCCGTGTCGCGCACGAAGGTGAAGTCGCGCGTCTGCTCGCCGTCGCCGTGGATGAGGATCGGCTGGCCCGCCCGCACGCGCTGCACGACGATCGGGATGATGCCGGCGTACGAGCCCGGGTTCTGCCGCGGGCCGTAGTTGTTGAAGGGGCGCACGATCGTGGCGTCGATGCCGAAGGTGCTGACGAAGGAGCGCAGGATGTGATCTTCGGCCGACTTCGCCGCGGCGTAGGGGGTGAGCGCGTCGTGCGGGTGGTCCTCGTCCATCGGAACGTAGCGTCCCGAGCCGTAGGCCTCCGAGCTCGAGAAGTGCACGAGGCGCTCGATCGTTCCGCGGCGCGCGATCTCGCAGAAGGCGCTCGTGATGCCGATGTTGGTCTGCATCGTGAAGTGCGGATAGGTCAGCGAGGTCGGGAGCGGGATGGTCGCGAGGTCGAAGACGGTCTCGACGCCGTGGGCGTCGACCACGTCCTGCATCGCGGAGAGGTTCGAGGCGTCGAGTCGGATGATCTCGACATCGGGCGACGCCTTCTTGGCCTCGTCGAGGTTGTGCTCGTTGCCGAGGAAGAAGTTGTCGACCACGACGATCTTGCCGGCGCCCTCCCGGATGAGCCGGTCGACCAGGTGACTGCCGATGAAGCCGGCTCCGCCCGTCACCAGCACCGAGCGCGATCGAATCGACACAGCAGTTCCCTCCACACCGTCTACACTGGCTCGAAACGGCGAGAATCCGCCTCCGAGCCGTGCCATAGCCTACCAGCACGAGGCGCGGGGAGGGGGCGGAGCGGGGAGGCGCGATGGGCGGCAGCGAGGGTCATGGCGGGCTTCCCGCGAACCCCTACCACCCGCACGCGTGGTTCGTCGGCGAACCGGCGATCGGCGAGGGCTGCTGGATCGGCGCCTTCTGCGTCGTCGACGGCAGCGGCGGACTGACCATCGGCCGGGGCTGCAACCTCTCGGCGGGAACCCAGATCTACACGCATTCGACCGTCGCGCGCTGCGTATCCGAGGGCGCGAGCCCGATCGAGCGCCGGGAGACCCGCATCGGCGACCACGTCTACATCGGGGCCAACGCGGTGGTGCTCATGGGCAGCGACATCGGCGACCATTCGGTCATCGCTGCGGGCGCCGTGGTGCCGGAGGGCACGGTCGCCCCGCCGTACAGCCTGCTCCGCGGGGTTCCCGCGCGGGTGGTTCCGGACGGCGCTCGCAAGTTCGCGGAGGCGGCCCGGCCCGACGCGACGGCGTGATCGGTCGCGATTCGCCGCCGAGGCGCCGCGCTCCGTCTGCCAGAATGGTCGCATGACCTTCGAAGCGGCCTCGCGCGCGGGCGTGCGCGCGGACAACCGCGACGTATGGGTGGTGATCCCGCTCTACAACGAGGCGACCGTGATCGCCGAGGTGGTGGGCGGGCTGCACCCCGACTTCCCCAATGTCGTCTGCATCGACGACGGCTCCCGCGACGGTTCGGGCGCGGTCGCCCGCGGCGCGGGCGCGCGCGTCGTCTCGCACCCGATCAATCTCGGTCAGGGCGCCGCCCTGCAGACCGGCTTCGAGTACGCCCTCGAGCACGGGGCGGGCTACGTCGTCACCTTCGACGCCGACGGGCAGCACCGGGTGCAGGACGCGGCGGCGATGGTCGAGCGGGCCCGCGCCGACGACCTCGCGATCGTATTCGGCTCGCGATTCCTCGACGACCGCACCAAGCCCGGCCTCCTGAAGCGGATCGTGCTGAAGACAGCGGTGCTCGTGACCAACTGGACCACGCGCACCCGCCTCACCGACGCCCACAACGGCCTCCGCGTGATCCGCGAGGACGCGCTGCGCCGCATCAAGCTCAAGCAGGACCGCATGGCCCACGGCACCGAGATCGTGCAGCAGCTCGGACGCACCGGGCTGCCCTACGCGGAGCAGCCGGTCGAGGTGCTCTACACCGACTACTCGAAGAGCAAGGGTCAGTCGCTGCTCAACTCGATCAACATCCTCATCGAACTGATCATCCGGTAGGGGCATCATGACCGTCTTCCAGCTGCTGCTCATCGTCGTCGTCGCGGTCGCGGCGCTGCTCGCCCTGCGGCTCTTCTCGGGCGACCGCTCGCTCGCCATCAAGCGGCTCGTCGCCATCGTCTGCGCGGTCGCGGCGCTGCTCGCCATCGTGTTCCCCGAGGCCCTCACCTGGGTGGCGAATCTGCTCGGCATCGGGCGCGGCGCCGACCTGCTGCTCTACCTGTCGATCCTCGCGGCGATGCTGTTCGCGATCGCCTCGCTGCGCTCGCGGGCACGGCAGGACGCGCGCGTCACGGAGCTCGCGCGGGCGGTCGCGCTCATGGAGGCCCGGCTCACCGAGGAGCGCGAGCGGGGCGAAGGCGGGCGCCGGGAAGCATGACGGAGCCGGCCGCCCCGGTCCTCCGCACGGGCGCGGGGTAGGATTTCTCAGGCCCCGGCAAGGGGATCCGCGGTAGACCGAGGCAAACGCGTAAGGAGCAGCATGACCGTCAGAATGGGCATCATCGGCCTCGGCATGATGGGGCGGCACCACGCCCGCGTCGCCCGCGAGGTCTCCGGGGTCGAACTCGTCGCGGTCGCCGACGCGATGGGCGACCCCCACGGCGTCGCCGGATCCCTCCCCCTCTACGACTCGGTCGAGAAGCTCATCGCCCACGGCATCGACGCGGCGGTGGCGGTCGTGCCGACGCAGTTCCACGAGGAGGTCGGGCTCGCACTCGCCGAGGCCGGAGTGCACGCCCTGATCGAGAAGCCGATCGCGCATTCGATCGAGGCGGGCGACCGGCTCGTCGAGGCGTTCGAGACGCGTGGACTGGTCGGCACGGTCGGGCACGTCGAGCGGTTCAACCCGGCCCTCATGGAGCTGCGGAAGCGCCTCGAGCAGGGCGAGCTCGGCGAGGTCTACCAGATCCACACCCGGCGGCAGGGCCCCTTCCCCGCCCGCATCGCGGACGTCGGCGTCATCAAGGATCTCGGCAGCCACGACATCGACCTCACCGCGTGGCTCGCCGGCTCCTCCTACGCGCGCGTCGCGGCGCAGACGGCCTTCCAGAGCGGGCGGCAGCACGAGGACATGGTCACCATCTCGGCGAAGCTCGAGAACGGCATCGTCACGAGCCACCTCGTGAACTGGCTCACCCCGTTCAAGGAGCGCTTGACCCTCGTCACCGGTGAGCGCGGCGCCTTCATCGCCGACACCCTGACCGCCGACCTCACCTTCTTCGAGAACGGCACCATGACGTCGAACTGGGATGCGGTGACGACGTTCCGGGGGGTGAGCGAGGGCACCGTGACGCGGTTCGCCCTCGACAAACGCGAACCCCTCAAGAGCGAGCACGAAGCGTTCCGCGACCGCATCCTCGGCCGGCCGAGCGAAGCCGTGACGCTCGGCGAGGGACTCGCGGTGCTGCGCGTCTGCGAGGCCGCCATCGAGTCGTCGAAGACCTCGCGCACCGTGGAGCTCGGCGCGTGAGCGAGGGGCGGATCAGCCCGCACGCGTTCGTCGGCCCCGGCGTCGAGCTCGGAGAGCGCGTCGCCGTCGGGCCCGGGGCGGTGCTGCTCGGCCCCTGCGTGGTCGAGGACGACGCCTACATCGGGGCCGGGGCGCAGCTCGGCGCGCCCCCGGAGATGACCGACCATGTGCAGAACGCGGCCTGGGCCGGCGAGCTCGAGCACGCCGGGGTGAGGATCGGCCGAGGCGCGGTGATCCGCGAGGGCGCCGTGATCCACCAGGGCAGCTACCGCGCGACCACCGTCGGCGCGGGCTCGTGGGTGCTGAACCGCGCCTACCTCGCCCACGACGTGCTGCTCGGCGACGACGCGACCGTGAGCGCGGGCGTGAGCGTCGGCGGCCACTGCGTCATCGGCGACCGCGTGAACCTCGGCATGAACGCGTCGGTGCACCAGCGCACCTTCATCGGCGCCGGCTGCATGGTCGGCATGGGCACGCCGGTCGCGCGGGACCTGCCGCCCTATGCGAAGGCCTACGGGTCACCGGCGCGCATCCGCGGCCTCAACGCGATCGGCATGCGGCGTCACGGCGTCGACGAGGCCCAGATCGCCGCGCTCGAGGCCGCCTACGCCGCCGGCGACCTGCTGCTCGAATCCGTGACCACTGAGTGGAGCGGCGACCTCGCGCGGGCGGTCGCCCAGTGGCTCGAGCGCGAGCATCGGCGCCCGGCCTCGGCCGGGTAGTGTTCACTGGGCGTCGAATCGCCCATCGCATGAGGCTTCAGCGTGAACCCGCGGCCTACGGCGCGGCCTCGATGATCTCACTGCCCCAGAGCCTCCTGTAGAGGTCGCTCGACCGTGAGGCGAGGAGTTCCTGGTAGGCGGGCTCATCCAGCGCCAGTGCGCTGTCGGTCGGGATCTCGCTCCTGAGCAGTGACACCCCCACACCGGCTTGGCCGTCCTCGCGCCCGAGTGCGAGCAGATCGAGCATGGTGGCATACATGCTCAGTTGGTCACCGCTTTGACGTGAGATACTGGCTCCGGTGGGGGACCAGATCCGGTTGAAGAGCGTGCGATCCTCGAAGTCGACATCCTTCAATTCATCCCAGAGCTCACCTCCTTCGCCGAGCATCTTGGGATGATCCCCCATGAGCACCACCGCGGTGTCTTCGAGGTAGCCCATCTCCTCCATGAAGCTGATGAAGTCCGCAACCTGGTTCGCTGAACAGTTGATCACCGACTCCAGACCTGGGCCGGCGACTGGCTGACAGTAGTCATAGAAGTGCACCGGTTCGTGGGTGTCGACCGTGAGCATCGTGAGGTTGAACGGCTGACCGGATTCATGGAGTCGGACGATCTCCTCCTTCGCCATGGCCATGAGGCCTCGGTCGGAGAACCCCCAAGGACCGAAGTCTTCCTCGCCCAAGTCACCCGCGTGCAGGTACTCCCACCAGAGATCGAGGCCGAGGAGCCGGTCGTAACCGTGATCCTGCAGGAAGCTCCCCTTCGCGGCGAAATTGAGGTCGGCGCCTCCCATGAATACGTTTGCGTAGCCGGCGTCCTGCAGTACGTCACCGAGACATTTCGCCCCAGAGAG
The DNA here is from genome assembly GCA_937872275.1 of uncultured Leucobacter sp. Classification (GTDB taxonomy): domain Bacteria; phylum Actinomycetota; class Actinomycetes; order Actinomycetales; family Microbacteriaceae; genus Leucobacter. Next base: position 25,645 of record CALMSE010000311.1, read on the forward strand.
ATATCCGGAGTTCTCCTGACCGATATCGTTCGATGCGATGTCGTTCCTGCTGAACTCGGCACCGCGGAGAGGTACCCCGCACTGGCTGCCCACGATGCCTGCCATGGTCCATCCCCCGCCCCGGTAGGTTTGGAGCGCAGAGACTGAATCCCAGCCCTCCGTCGCTTCCTCAAGAGGTTGAAGCAGGTTGCGGTCGAAGAGGTCCGTATTCGTGAAGGTGTCCTCGGTGGATTCGAGGTATATGAGCACGAGGCTCGTGTGCGAGGTCCCCCCGGCGGACGCATCGTCCGAGACCGTGAGTAGATGGTCGTTCTCAGTGTCCACTGGTGCGTAGTAGTCGGCCATCGTGACGTTCGCTGTGATCGATCGAATGTACTGCCAGAGTTGCACCGTGTTGGAAAAGGTCACCGCTCCGATCGCAAGGACAGACACTGCCGCACCGAGTTGAAGCCAACGGCGTGCGACCAGACGCGGCCTCGTGCTTCCGTTCTCAGCATGTACAGCCGATGCGGACTCGCTTCTCCGGAGTCGTAATTGACGTCGGAGCATGAGGATCCCGCGTGCGATGAGGACGATCGCGGCGAGCGAGAGGATCGCGAGGATAGGAATGACGATAGCCGTCCAGATGAAGCTGCTGACATACTCCTGGCCGATATCGGTCTCTTCGGCGCCTGCTGCACCGGGCAGATTCAATAGGATCTGGTCGATGAGCACGGGCCCGAACGTCGTCCGCACCCATACCGCCGCACCGATGAGAATCGCTCCGAGTAGCAGCAGAATCCAGACGAATGAATGGAAGAGACCCGTGAAGGTTCCTCTGAAGATGGCGGAAACCCGTCCGGCAATCCCTTGGCCTTTCCCGGCGACCTCGTCTGATCCGTCGTCCACCGTCCAGTGCCTCCTCGGATACGTGCGCTGATGGGAGATCAAAAAAACAATCTTAGGCGCCCTACCTGTGTTTCGCTATTTCTTGCGAGTCACTGCGTCGGCGTGAGAGGTAGGCTCGAAGGTCATGGATGAATCGGCTTCGCAACGCACGCGGGTGCTCGTCGTCACGGGTGATGTGCTCGGGCCCAGGATGGCAGGCCCTGCCATCCGTGCCTGGGAGATGGCGAAGGTCTTGCAGGATGAGTGCGAGGTGCGGCTCGTCTCGACTCAGCGCTCGACGCTGCATCACGACACCTTCCCGGTCTTCGAGGTCGACACGGCGACGCTGCGGCAGCAGGTCGATTGGGCGGACGTGCTCGTTTTCCAGGGGTACACGCTTTCCACCTTCCCCTGGATCGGTCGCACGGATACCGTCGTGGTCGCGGACATCTACGACCCGATGCACCTGGAGTATCTCGAGCAGGGAAAAGATGAATCCGACAGGACCCGGCTGAAACGGACCGAGTACATCTCCGAGGTGCTGAACGTACAGCTCGAACGGGCCGATTTCATGCTCTGCGCTTCGGAGAAGCAGCGGGACTTCTGGCTCGGTCAGCTCGCCGGGGCCTCCCGCATCAATCCGCTCACCTACGACGCCGACCCTAGCCTGCGACGCCTTCTCGATGTCGCCCCTTTCGGCGTCTCGGATGCCCCGGCAACCCGGACACGTCACGCGATCAAAGGGACGGTCCCAGGAATCGGGCTCGATGATCAGGTCATCATCTGGGGCGGCGGCGTCTACAACTGGTTCGATCCCCTCACACTGATCCGCGCTGTCGCGATGCTCGTGGAGCACCATCCGTGCCTCCGGCTCTACTTCCTCGGAGTGAAACACCCTAATCCAAATGTCCCGGCGATGCGCATGGCGGCGGATGCGATGCATCTCGCCGACGAGCTCGGTCTCACCGGCTCCCACGTGTTCTTCAACACCGATTGGGTGGATTACGAGGACCGGGTGAATTATCTCCTCGATGCGGATCTCGGGGTCAGCACCCACTTCGAGCACATCGAGACCGCATTCAGCTTCCGCACCCGGATCCTCGACTACCTCTGGGCCGGCCTGCCCATCGTCGCGACCGACGGCGACACCTTTGCGAGCCTCATCCGCGAGCACGGACTCGGGGCGGTGGTACCTCCCAAGGATGTCGACGCCTTGGCCGCGGCGATTGAGGAGGTACTGTTTTCGGAAGAACGCGAGGAGGTCGGAGAGCGCGTGAGGGACTTCGGGCGCAGCTTCACCTGGAGTCGGACACTCCGCCCTCTGGTCGAGTTCTGCAAGGATCCCAGGTGGGCGGATGACCGGCGGTTGATGCGCGCCCCTGTGTCGGGGCAGCTGCGGAGATCGGCCGGGCGGTCGCGGCATACGGCATTCTGGCGATGGAGTGAGCGACTGCGAACCTTCGTGAGGAGGATTCGTCCGATTCGGTGAGCCCGGACCCCGAAGTGCAGATGCGAATGCCCGCCTCGCAGACGTGGCCGCATCCCATGTTTCCTCCAGCCGCTCCGCTAGCATGCATAAGGGCTGTGGCCGGGAGGAGAACCAGCGCATGGAGCGGAAAAGGTGGAAGCGCTTGCTGCTTGTCGTGGTGACCGCGGCACTCGGCTTCATCTCGATCGGCACCTGGGCGATCGCATCGCCGGTCGGCGCGGCCCCCGACGACGACTTCCATATGGCGAGCATCTGGTGCTCGCTCGGAGAGAGGCAGGGGCTCTGCGGGCTTGGGGAGGCGGAGAACGAGCGGATCGTCTCCGAACGATTCAGCATGTCTCCCTACTGCTTCGCAGGCATGCCGGAGGAGAGCGCAGCCTGCGAGGTCGATGATGAGGCCATGGTGCCCACCACGCGTGGAAACTTCGCCGGCAACTACCCGCCTGTCTTCTACGCGGTCATGGGCGTCTTCGCCGGCCCGGATATCGCGGTCTCCACCATCGTCATGCGTGTGTTCAACGCGGGGATCCTGGTCGGCGCGATCACTGCGGTGCTCGCTCTTCTTCGTCGGGGAGAACGTGGCCCGTTGATCTGGAGCGCTGTCGTCACCATGGTGCCGCTAGGCATGTTCATAGTCCCCAGTGTGAATCCGAGCAGTTGGGCGGTGATCTCGGGGCTCGTCGTGTGGATCGCGACCTATGGGTTCTTCAGCGCTGAGGGGCGGGGCAGGCGCATCGCGCTCGCGGCGATCGCGATCGTGCTCGCCGTGATGGGAGCCGGCGCGAGAGGGGATTCCGCGGTGTATGTCGGGTTCGCCGCACTCGCCGCGATGATCCTCTCGTTCCAGAAGAGTCGTGCGTGGTTGAAACTCGCGCTGCTGCCAAGCGGGCTCATCGCGATCGGCATCGCATTCTTCCTGTCTGCACGCCAATCAACCGGGGCGGCCGGTGTGGGCATCGCGCTGGACTCCTCCGTGGTATCCGATCCGACGGCAGCCTCCCCGCTCTCCGATCTACTGGTGAACCTGATCTACCTCCCCTGGCTCTGGACCGGCGGCACCGGAACCTGGGGTCTGGGGTGGATCGACACCCCCGTGCCGCCCACCGTCTGGGTCGCGATGCTCGGAGTACTCGTGGGGCTCGTCTTCTGGGGTCTACGGATCATGAGTCGACGCAAAGGTACCGTGCTCGTCCTTGCGCTGCTTGGACTGACGTTGATCCCGCTATACGTGCTCTATGGCCTGGAGGCTCGGGTCGGCAGCGAGATTCAGCCGCGGTACCTGCTGCCGCTCCTCATCGTCTTCGTCGGGGTGGCGGCCTTCGGTTTCGCCCACGATCACCTGGGTCTCAGCCGGCTTCAGGCGGGGGTGCTCCTCGCCGCAGTCGCGATAGCGAATGCGCTCTCGTTGCACAACAACATGCGTCGGTACATTTCCGGCATCGGCGATTCCAGTTTCAACCTGAACGCGAACATCGAATGGTGGTGGGAGATGCCGGTGCAGCCGATGACGGTCTGGTTCGTCGGCAGCGCGGCCTTCCTGCTCATGATGGTCGGACTCTTCATCCAGCTCTACCCGAAGGGCGAGCGGCCGCGGGCCCCGCTCGACGAGCGGGCGCCGGTGCCGGGCGTCGCGCCGGG
>CALMSE010000312.1 GCA_937872275.1 uncultured Leucobacter sp.
GCGGCCCCGAGCGCCGCGCCGCGGCCCGGGCGCACTTCGGCCTCGACCCCGCTCGGCGCACCCTGCTCGTCACCGGCGGCTCCCTCGGCGCCCGCGCCATCAATCGCGGCATCTCCGGTTCGGCCGCCGAGATCGTCGCCTCCGGGGCGCAGGTGCTGCACGTCTGGGGCGGCCTCACCGAGCTCGAGGACCCGGGGGTGTCCGGCTACACGGTGATCCCGTACTGCGATCGCATGGACCTCGCCTTCACCGCCTGCGATCTGGCCGTCTCGCGCGCGGGCTCGACCACGGTGAGCGAGCTCGCGGGGCTCGGCATCCCCGCGGTGCTCGTGCCCTACGGGCACGGCAACGGCGAGCAGCGGCTGAACGCCGCGGGCGTCGTACGGGCGGGCGGCGCGCTGCTCGTGCGCGACGAGGAGCTGACGCCCGAGTGGGTGGGGCGCGTGCTGATCCCCCTGCTCGGCGACGACGCGCGGCTCGCCGAGATGGCGGATCGGGCCCGCTCGGTCGGCGCGCTCGACGGCACGGAACGGCTGTACGCGCTGGTGCGCGAGGCGCTCGTTTGACCCGTCGGCCTCGGCGCAGCCGTTCGCGCCGCGGCCGTTCGCTCCGCTGAGGGCCGCACTCCTGCCGGCCGACCGTCACGGATCTCGGAGATGTCACGGATCTCGGATCGAATCGGCCCTTCCCGTCCGAGATCCGTGACATCTCCGAGAACGGTGACAGCGCCGGGCAGCGGACCCATATGCCGTACACAGGGACGGATCCCGCGACTTCTGCACAGATCGCCTCGAGCGGTCCCGATTCGCCGATTCGGGACCCGTCGCCGGTGCATCCTGGAGAGGTGGACCTTCTCGCCTCGCTTCGCAGAACCGGCGGAGTCGCACCTACCTCGCGCCTTGTCGAGGGCGGCTGCAGCTACCGGGACATACGCCGGGCGGTCGAGCGCGGAGCGGTGATGCGCCCGCGAAACGGCTGGGTGGCGCTCGCGGATGCGGATCCGGCGCTCGTGTTCGCGGCGGCGCACGGCGTCGTGCTGAGCTGCATCACCCAGGCGAAGCGCCTCGGCCTCTGGGTGATGGATGCGTCGGAGATCCATGTCGCAGCCCGTCACCCGAAGAGCCAGGTCGTCTGGAAAGAGGGGGTGCGGCACTGGGCGCGCCCGCTCATCATAAGACCGCCGTGGCGTCTCGAGGATCCGATCGAGAACGTGCTCGAGCTGGTGTCGAACTGCCAGCCGCGGGAGCCCGCCCTCACCGTGCTGGACTCGGCCCTCAACCGAGGCCTCGTCACGCTGCAGGGGCTCGATACGCTCCCGCTGTCGACGAGGCTCAGGGATCTGCTCGGAAGCAGCAGCCCGTTCGCCGATTCTGGCCTCGAGACCCTGTTCCGCACCCGACTCTCCTGGCTCGGCGTGCCGATCCGGGCGCAGGCCTGGGTGCTCGGGCGCCGCGTCGACCTCCTGATCGGCGATCGGCTGATCGTCCAGATCGACGGGCTGCATCACGAGGGCGCGCAGCGGGGCAAGGACATCCGGCACGACTCGATCGTGCAGCTGGAGGGGTATCGGGTGCTGAGGTTCAGCTACGCGCAGGTGGTCCACCACTGGGAGGAGGTCGAGGAGGCGATCCTCCGGGCGATCGCGAGGGGGCACCACCTGGCCGAGGGCGGACGCCGGTGACCCGGAGCGGTGTCACGGATCTCGGAGATGTCACGGATCTCGGATCGAATCGGCCCTTCCCGTCCGAGATCCGTGAAATCTCCGAGAACGGTGACAGGCCCGGTGGGTGGGGCCATGCGCACGCGGCCGGCGCGGTACGCTTGGCCGGCAGGGGAACCGGTTCGAGGCGTGAGGAGCATGCATGATCTACCCCGATCTCGAGCTTGAGATCCCCGAGACCCTCGGGCGCGTGCACTTCGTGGGGATCGGGGGCTCGGGCATGAGCGGCATCGCGCGCATGATGCACGAGGCCGGCGTGCCGGTGACCGGCAGCGACCGCAGCGCGAACTACAGCACCGAGGCCCTCGAAGGGCTCGGCATCCCGGTCGCGATCGGTCACGACGCGGCGAACGTCGGCGACGCCGACACCCTGGTCGTCACCGGGGCCCTCTGGCAGGACAACCCCGAGTACCGGCTGGCCCTCGAGCGGGGGCTGCCGGTGCTGCACCGCTCGCACGCGCTCGCGTGGCTCGCGCGCGGGCGGCGGCTGGTCTCCGTCGCCGGAGCCCACGGCAAGACCACCTCGACCGGCATGATCGTGACCGGCCTCCTCGGCCTCGGCGCCGATCCCTCATTCGTCAACGGCGGCGTCATCGAGTCGCTCGGCACCTCCTCGGGTGCGGGCGCGGACGAGCTCTTCGTCATCGAGGCCGACGAGAGCGACAAGTCCTTCCTCATCTACGACACCGCCGTCGCGCTGATCACCAACGTCGATCCCGAGCACCTCGACTTCTACGGATCGCGCGAGAACTTCATGGCGGCCTTCGTCGACTTCGCCCGCGCCGCGCGCGAGCTCGTGGTGATCTCCGCCGACGATCCGGGGGCGCTCGAGGTGCTCGACGCGCTGCGGCGCGACGGGGGCGGATCGGCTCCCGCGATCCGCACCTTCGGCGAGGCGGCCGACGCCGATGTGCGACTCGTCGACGTCGACGACTCGGGCCCCGTGCGCTTCGCGGCACTGATCGCCGGTCGGCGCTACGAGGCGCAGCTCGAGGTGTTCGGCCGTCACAATGCCGTGAACGCGGTCGGCGCGCTCGCGGTGCTCACCGGGCTCGGCTACGGGCCGGACGCGGCGCTCGCCGCGATCGCCGGCTTCGGCGGCACGAAGCGGCGCTTCGAGTTCCACGCCGAGGTCGGCGGAGTGCGCGTCTACGACGACTACGCGCACCACCCGACGGAGGTCGCGGCCCTGCTCGACTCGGCGCGCGCGGTGGTCGGGGAGGGGCGGCTGATCGCGATCCACCAGCCGCATCTCTACAGCCGCACGAGCCTCTTCCACCGCGAGTTCGCCAAGGCGCTCGAGGCGGGGGCCGACCACACGGTCGTGCTCGCCGTCGACGGCGCGCGCGAGGATCCGGTGGAGGGCATCACGGGCGAGCTCGTCTCGAACGACTTCGCCGACGCCTCGCGGGTGGCCTACATCGACGACTGGCAGCGGGCCGCGGACTATCTCGCCCGCATCGCCCGCCCCGGCGACGTGATGGTGACGATGAGCTGCGGCACCGTGTACCGGATCATCCCGCAGGTGGTCGAGGCGCTGCGCGGCAGATTCGAGGGCCGGTGAAGCGACCCGGCGGTTTCGACGGCGGCTCGGATCCCGATCCGTCGCCGGAGGCGGGGGTCCGGGCGCCCGCCTCGCCGCGATCCCGATCGCCGCCGCCGGTTT
>CALMSE010000313.1 GCA_937872275.1 uncultured Leucobacter sp.
CACGAGCGCCATCTCCTCGGGCGGCCCGTCGATCGGCTTCCCGTCGATGAGGGCGGCCCCGGAGGTGATGGACTGCAGCCCGGTGAGGCATTTCAGGAGGGTGGTCTTCCCGATGCCGGAGGGGCCGACGATGCAGACGATCTCGCCGGCCTGCACGTCGAAGGTGAGGTCCGCGATGACGGGGACCTCGCCCTTCTTGGTGTCGTAGGTCTTCGCGAGGCCGCGCACGCTGAGGCGGGGGGTGGCCGTGGCGGAGGCGTCGGCGAGGCGGGGGGTCGGGGTGCTCATAGGTTCTTCTCCTGCTGACGGATCGAGATGTACCAGCGCAGCACGCTGCGGCGGAAGAGGGTGAACAGGGCGGTCGCGAGGTATCCGAGGACGCCCAGGACGAGGATCCCGACCCACATGTCGGCGATCATGAAGGACTGCTGCGCGATCAGGGTCGCCGCGCCGAGTCCGTTGGAGGAGCCGAGCATCTCGGAAGCGATCATCACGACGAACGCGACGATCAGACTGACCTGCATGCCCGAGAGGATGCGGGGCGACGCCTCGGGGATCGCGACGGAGAAGATCCGGTCCCACCAGCTCAGCCGGTAGATCCGTCCCACGCTCACCCGGTCGGGGTCCAGGGCGTGGATGCCGTCGATCGTGGAGATCAGCACGGGGAAGAACGCGGACAGCGTGATCGAGAGGATGCGGGTCTCGTTGCCGAAGCCGATGAGGGACACGAAGATCGGCACGAGCGCGACCGGGGGGATCGCGCGGAAGAAGTGGATCGTGGGCTCGATCAGCCAGGACAGCCACCGCACGGTGCCCAGGGCGATGCCGAAGATCACGCCGAGGAGGGAGGCGAGGACGAAGGAGAGCACGAGGTTGCCGACGGAGGAGCCCACGTTGCCCCAGAACACGGGGGTCGCGGCGAGCTGCCAGAGACGTTCGAGGATCGTTTTGAGCGGGGGGAAGAACGCGTTCGTGGAGTTCGCGGAGGCGAACCACCACCAGGCCAGCAGCAGGATCGGCACGAGGATCTCGGCGCCGATGAGGACCCCGCGGGGGGTGCCGGTGCGGCGTTGCCGGCGCGCGACCCGGGTGCGGGTCGGGATCGAGGAGGTCAGCGTCATCAGTTGCTCGCTTTCCGGTACTGGGGGTGCCAGTGCAGGAGGCGACGCTCGCCCCATTGGCTGAGCCCCTGCACGACGAGGCCGAGGATCCCGAGGATCAGGACGTAGGCGAAGAGTTCGTCCTGGTTCCCGGAGATCTGGGTCAGGAGCAGGGATTGGCCCAGGCCGGGGCCGCCGCCGAGGAGGCCCGCGACGACGGCGACCACGACCGCGGTCGGGGCCGCGACCCGGACCGCGGTCCCGATGTATGGGAGCGCGGAGGGCAGCACGATGCTCGACAGGATCGAACCGCGGCTGAGCCCGTAGGACTGCCCGGTCGCGCGCGCGACGGGGTCGGTGTCGAACACGCCCGCGGAGGTCTGGACCACGATCGCGACGAAGCAGCCGATGAACACGAGGAACACGCCCATGCCTGCGGTCGGGCCCAGGACGAGGACCACGACGGGCAGGATCACGATCGGGGGGATGGGTTTCAGGAACTCGAGCGGGACGCGGGTCGCATGCATCGCGAGGGGAGAGACCCCGATCGCGACGCCCAGGACGATGCCCGCGATCGTCGCGATGATGAGTCCGGACAGGGCCATGTAGATCGTGTCCCAGGTCGCGGCCCACATCTCGGGGGTCGTGACGAGGCGGGCCAGGGCGCTGATCGCGTCGGTCGCGGCCGGCAGCGGCGACGAGGCGAGCGGGCCGATCGTCGCGGCGAACTGCCATACGCCCAACGCCGCAACGGCACCGAGCGCGCCGACGCCGTACTGAGCGAGACGACTGCTCATGATGCTCGGCCCGGCCTTCCGATCGCGTGCCCGGGCACTCCGAGCGGGTGGGGTGTCTTCTTCATCTCCGACTCCTTCGTCGTCTTCCCCGGACTGTCTCCGTCGGCGGTGACTCGGCGGATTTTAAATCACCAAGCGGTGACTCAAGAATAGTCTCCACCTGGTGTCCAAAAATAACGAGCGGGTAACGATCGGTTCTTCGCGGCGCGGGGGAGGCGGGGCGGACGGGATGGCCGTGGCGGCGAACCGCCGGAGGCGGAACGCCGCCACGACACCGAGCGCGCCGATCCCGCGCTGAACCGGTCGACAACCCTGCAGGGCGCTCAGCCCAGCTGCACGATCGCGTTCTCGAGCTTCGTGCCCTCCGGGAGGAAGCCGATGGAGATCAGGTTGCCGACGATGTGGTCGACGTGATCCTGCGTCACCTGCTCGGTGGGCCAGTAGATCTTGCCGGCCTTCTCGACGGGGATGTCGAGCCCGGCGAGTGCGACGCCCGCGGCGATCGACTCGTCGAGGTGGTCGTTCGCGTAGGCGTTCGCCTGCAGGATCGCGCGCTTGAAGGCCGCGACGAGCTCGGGATCCTCGTTCGCCAGCGTCTCGCTGGTGAGCCAGAAGCTGCTCGGGCCCACGCCGAAGAACGCGGCTGCGGGGGAGGCGATCCGCACCATCCCGGCCTCTTCGGCCTTGAGGGTGAAGGGGTTCACCGGGATCGCGGCGTCCACGTCCCCGTTCTTCAGGGATTCGACCATCGAGGTGAAGTCGAGGGCGACCCAGTTGATCGACGCGGGATCGACGCCGGCGTCGAGGAGGGCCTGGCTGGCGGTCGCTTCGAGGTTCGCCTTGCGCGCGTTCACCGCGATCGACTTGCCCTCGAGCTGCTCGAGCGAGGTGATGCCCGAGTCGGGGCGCACGTAGACGCCGGTGTCGTCGTAGAGGTCGAGCTCGGGGCCGGGCTCGACGCCCTCCGGGAAGCCGCTCGCCCCTGCGACGATCTGCACCGGCACGCCCTGGGAGCGCGCGTTCGCGAATACGACGCCGGGCGCGAAGGCGAAGTCGACCTGCCCGCCCTGAAGGGCTGCGACACCGGCCGGCGGGTTCGCGACGGTGGTGATCTCGATGGCCAGGTTCTCCTCTTCCAAGAAGCCCTGCTCATCGGCGATCTGGAGCACGACGTCGGACATGATGCCGACGGCCGCGACCTTGACGGTGCGCACCTCGCCGCTGCCGGAGGCGTCGTTCGTCGGTGCGCTCGACGAGTCGGGTTCTGCGGCGGGGGAGGAGCAGGCCGAGAGCGCGAGCGCCGCGGCCGGTATGAGCGCGAGCGCCGAGAGCAGGCGGTGTGTCTTCTTCAATGTCATCGACTCCTTTGTCTGGTAATCACCTCGGATGGTGATCCCCTCGGTCGTGCGAGGGATTTTAAAATCACCACATGGCCATTTAAGAATAATCTCCACTTGGCCGTTAACGGTAACAAGCAGATAACTATTCGCGGCCAATTGGCGATGAACAGCGATCCGTCGGAGGAGAGCCCGCGCAGGATCGCTAGGCTCTCAGTGGAATCGGGAACGAGGAATCCGGGATATCGAATGCCGAAGATCGTGGATCATGACGAGCGCCGCGCGCACATCGTCGAGGCCGTGACGCAGATCATCATTCGCGACGGCTTCGACCGGGTAACCATGCGCGAGATCGCCGCGGAGGCCGGGTTCGTGCACGGAGCGATCACGCGGTACTTCCCGGACAAGCGCAGTCTGCTGATCGCGGCCTTCCTGCAGGTCTTCGAGGAATCGCATCGGCGAACGCTCGACAGCGTCGAGGGGTTCCGAGGCCTCGATGCGCTCGCCCGCATGACCGAGGTGCTGCTGCCGTTCACTCCGACGAACGCCCGGGTCGTGCTGTGCTTCTGGGATCGGGCCGCGCAGGATCCGGAGCTCTACGAGATCCACCGGGAGAACTTCGCGCGACGGCAGGAGCTGATCCGCACGCTGCTGCGGCAGGCGCTGGAAGACGGCGAGATCGCTCCCGGCTTCGACATCGAGCACGGCGTCGACTGGGTCTGCGCCCACAATGCCGGCTGGCAGATGATGGCCGTGCTCGTGCCCGAATCGACGGCCAAGACCCGGCTGCGGGCGAGCATCGACGCGATGATCGCCGAACTGCGCAGCGCGGGCTGAGGCGGTACCGCCGGTGAGACGCCGATGGCGGCGAGCTGCTGGAGCTCGCCGCCACGGCTGCCGACCGCTTCTGCGGCGGGTCGACGGCTACTGCGTGTGGAACGCGTTCGAGAGATCGACCGGTGCCGCCAGGAACTTCAGCTTCACCATCTTGTTCATCATGGTCTCGAGGTTCTTCGGCGCCACATCCGTGGTCCAATAGGGCACCATCACGTCGGCGACGGTCAGCGGCGAGTTCGTGTAGGTGAGACCGGCCTGGATGGCCTCCTCGGGGTGCTCGTTCGCCCACTCGTTCGACTTGACGATCGCGCGCTGGAAGGCCGCGATGATCTCGGGCTTCTGCTCGATGGTCGAGGTGCCGGCCACCCAGTAGCTGGTGGTGCCGCCATCGAAGAAGGCGACCGAGGGCGCCGAGATCTGCGGATTGCCGGCCTCGAGCGCCTGGGTGGTGAAGGGGCTCACGAGGCCGGCCGCATCGACCGTGCCCTCGTTGAGGGCCGCGACCGCGGAGGTGAAGTCGAGCACGACCCAGTTCACGCCGGTCTCCGGGTCGATGCCCGCCTCCTGCAGCTCGTCGGCGATGACGACCTCGAGGTGCGCCTTGCGCGCCGGGATCGCGATGGTCCTGCCCTCGAGCTCCTCGATCGTGGTGATGCCGCTCTTCGCGCTCGCGAAGAGCCCGGTGTCGTCGAACTGGCCGGGGTCGTCGGAGTCCTTGGCCGCAGGGTCGTAGCCGTGCGAGGCGGCGATCACCTGCACGCCGATGCCCTGACTGAGCGCGTTCAGCAGGGGGATCCCCGGGGTGAAGGTGATGTCGAGCTGGCCGCCCTGCGCGGCCGCGAGGCCGGCGGGCGGATTCTGCACGATGGAGGTCTCGATCTTCAGTCCCTCCTCCTCGAAGAAGCCCTGCTCCATGCCGGCGATGAGCGCGCCGTCCGAGGTGAGGCCGACGGTGCCGACCGTCACCGTCGTGAGCTCGGCGGGTGCGCTCGTATCCGCGGTCTCGCCGGGGGTCTCGCTCGGCTGGCCGCCCGAGGAGCAGGCCGACAGTGCGAGCGCCGCAGCGGGGATCAGCGCGAGCGCGGCGATCAGGCGGGTGTGTTTCTTCATGCGCGACTCCTTCGTCAGCGTGATGTGGACGGCCACTCCTGTTGCAGTCACCAAGTGGTGACTAAAGAATAGTCTCCAGGCGGTGCCCGATGGTAACGGCCGCATAACGATTGGTCTCCGTCTGGTGACCGATGCCATCCGGCCGAAGCGAGCACTCGTGCGTTCCCTAGGATTGGCAGAGAATCGGCAGAGAAGAGAGTGCTCGCATATGCCCAGGATCGTCGACCGCGACGAACGTCGCGCCCACATCGTCGAGGCCGTCACGCAGATCATCGTGCGCGACGGCTTCGACCGCTTGACCATGCGGCAGATCGCGGCCGAAGCGGGCTACGCGCACGGCGCGATCGCGCGCTACTTCCCCGACAAGCAGAGCCTGCTCGCCGCGGCCTTCGTCAGGGTGTTCACCCTGTCGCACGAGCACATCGACGATCTGGTCGAGGGGGTGCGCGGGCTCGAGGCGCTGCGGCTGATGGTGCTCGAGCTCATGCCCATCGACGAGGAGGCGATCGGGCGCTCCCGAGTCGTGCTCGCCTTCTGGGACCTGGCCTCGCAAGACCCGGAGCTGAGGGAGATCCACCACGAGAACCTCACCCGACGGCGGGCGTTGATCAGGCGCTTCCTGCTCGAGGCGCAAGAGGACGGGGAACTCGTCGCGCACGCCGACATCGAGACCGAGGTCAACCGCGTCTCGGCGCACAACGCGGGCTGGCAGATGCTCGGCGTGCTCATGCCCGAGGCGTCGGGCGCCGAGAGCCTGCATGCCAGCGTCGACGCGATGATCGCCGAGCTGCGTCGCGCCGACTGAGGCGGAGTCCTCAGTGCTCCGACTCGCCCGTCGGCCTGTCGGCAGGGCAGGAGGTGCGGGTGCGGCTGAGCAGCATCCGCACCTCCCGCCCTATTCTCGAGCAGGCGCAGGAGGCCGGGCGCCTCAGCGGTCCGCGGGCCCCGTGATCGGGGTGCGCAGCACGCCCAGCCGCTCGACCTCGACCTCGACCACATCGCCGTCTCCCAGCAGCCACTGCGGCTCGCGCGCGTAGCCCACGCCCGCCGGGGTGCCGGTGCAGAGGATGTCGCCCGGCTGCAGCGTGAGGGTCTGCGATATGTGCGCGAGCGTCGCGGCGACCTCGTAGATCTGCTTGTCGGTCGTCGACTCCTGCACCACCTCGCCGTTGACGCGGGTCTGCAGGCGCAGCCCGTCGCGCAGATCGCCGACCTCGTCGGCGGTGACGAGCGGACCGATGGGCCCCGAGCGGTCGCCGTTCTTGCCGAGGATCCACTGCGAGGTGAGCTTCTGCGCGATGCGCGAGGTGAGGTCGTTGAAGGTCGAGTAGCCGAGGATCGCGGCGCGCGCCTCGTCCTCCGAAGCCTCGCAGAGCGGGGCGCCGACCCAGGCGGCGATCTCGCCCTCCCAGTCGAGGCCGCCCTCGTTCGCGTTGGTGGGGGCGCTCACGCCGCCGACGGTGAGGGAGCGCGTCCAACGGGCGAACAGCGTCGGGTAGGGCGGGTGCTCGACGTTCGCGAAGGAGCCCTCGGCGATGTGGTCGGCGTAGTTGAGGCCGACGCAGACGACGCGCGCCTCGGGCAGCACGGGGGGCACGACCTCGAGGCCGCCGCCGGCGGGCCCGCCGCCCACCTCGACCCGGCGGCCGTCGGGCCGTGCCATCGCAGAGGCGGGATCGGCCCAGAACCGCCGCAGCGGGGCGAGGAGCGTCGCGGAGCCGACGGTGGGGGTGTCGAGTCGCTCCGTGCGGGCGACCCAGGTCTCGCCCTCGCGGTCGAAGGCCCCGCCGCCGGAAGCGTGGGGGGCGGATCCGGCAGTACCGGTCTCCGCGGGTACGACGACGCCGATCAGGCGCATGAGCGCCTCCTCTCTTCCCGGCGGCCCGGCGGGGTCGCCGCGGCTCACGGTGAAATTCTGAAAAGGTATTTAACATTCATACCTTATGCCCCTATAGTAACCCGTATGACCATGCAGTCCAGCCTCGCGACGCTCTCGGTGATCCCGCCCCGCTCGCGCGCGGAGCAGCTCGCCGACACGCTCGTCGAGCACATTCGCGCGCGCGGCCTGGGCCCCGGTGACCGTCTCGGCACGCTCGACGAGATCAGGGCCGAGGTCGGCTTCGCACGCACCACGGTGAGCGAGGCCGTACGGCTGCTGCGCGAGCGCGGAGCGCTCGAGATCCGCCCCGGCCGTGGCGGCGGCCTCTTCGTCGCGGCCGACACGCCCGTCGTGCGCCTGCGCCGCACGCTGCTCGGGGCGAACGGATCCGACCGCGCGGTGCGCGATGCGATCGAGCTGCGCGAGTCGCTCGAAGAGCCCATCGCCCTCGCCGCAGCGGCCGCGTGCACCCCGGCCGACGGGAGGCGGCTGGCCGAGGCCGCCGCCGAGCTCGCGCTGACCGGCGACGACTTCGACGCGTTCATCGAGCGCAACTGGCACCTGCACGAACTGATCGCCGAGCTCTGCCCGAATACGATGATGAGCGCCGTCTACGCGAGCTGCCTCGGCTACCTCACCCGGAGCGAGTACAGCTACGACGACGGCGCCACGGGTGCGGGCGAGGCCGTCGCCGACTACATCGCGAGGCGATCCGCGGCGCACGTCGAGCTGGTCGCGGCGATCCGCTCCGCCGATCCCGAGCGCATCCGGGCGGCGGTGCGCATCCACAACGACGGCGCCGCGGGCTCGGCCGACGAGGTCGGCGAAGCGCCCGAGGCGCCCGAGGCGCCCGGAACCGAGCGAACACCAGAGGAGGACCCGCGATGAGCGGATACCGCGACTACCTGTTCCCCCCGGGGCACCCCCGCATCGCCGAGGTCGAGGGGCTCGACGCCTACGCGTATGTGCCCTACGCCCGGCAGCACCACTTCACCGGCGGCCTGATCGAGGGCTGGAAGAAGCTCTACGACGAGCCCTACGTCGGCGTCACCGCGGACGGCGAGCTGATCCCGGGCCTCTTCGAGCTGCGACGCCCCGACGCCGCGGACGCGGCGCCCGTCGAGGCGATGCTCGCCGCTGCCGAGCGACTGTACGAGACCCTCGACGCCGAGCAGCGCGAGCGCATCTCGTACCCGATCGACTCCCTCGAATGGCGGCACTGGGCGAACCCCGAGTTCCTGCAGTTCGACACGGGACTGCGGCTCGAGTTCCAGCCCGAGCCCGTGCGCGAGGCGTTCCTGGCGCTCGTCGAGGCGAGCCTCAGCCCGCGCGGCGCCCACGACGTGCGCACGATGATGCGCATCAACGGCTTCCTCGGCGATGTCGTGGGGCTCCCCGGCATCCTGAACGAATACTCGTACAACGTCGCGATCTACGGCGAGCCGAGCCTCACCGCGCCCTGGGGCTGGCAGCTCTTCGGCCACCACTGCGCGGTCAACTGCCTTGTCGTCGACGGGCAGATGGTCGTCTCGCCCGTCTTCCTCGGCGCCGAGCCGAACGAGATCGACGAGGGCCGGCACGCGGGCACGGTCGCGTTCATCGAGCGCATCTCGCTCGGGCGGCGGATCATGGCCGAGCTGAGCGACGAGCAGCGTCGCGCCGCCGTGACGAGCGAGAGCCTGACCGAGGGCCTGCCCGAGGGGCGCGTGCATCCGGGCGACGAGCGCCACCTGGCCGGCGCGTTCCAGGACAACCGCATGATCCCCTACGAGGGCGTCCGCGTCTCCGAGCTGAGCGAGCGGGCGCAGCAGCTGGTCTGGGATCTCGTGGCCGAGTTCGTGTCGATCCTGCCCGAGGGGCCGGCGCGCCTGCGGATGCGCGAGATCCGCGAGCACCTGGCCGACACCTGGTTCTCCTGGATGGGCGGCACCGGCCCCGACGACCCCTACTACTGCCGGGTGCAGAACCCCGTCGTCATCGTCGAGCTCGACCACCACTGCGGCGTGTTCCTCTCGAACGAGACCCCGCAGCCCTTCCACATCCACACCGTCATGCGCACCCCGAACGGCAACGACTACGGGCACGCGCTGGTGCGCCAGGCGCTCGGCGACTGAGCGCGTCGGGATTCCGCTGCCGAGTGGTGAACAATGGAGGGGTGGCGGATGAGCCGGGCCGCAGCGCGTCCGGCGGATAGGGACGGACCCAATGATGACAGCGCACCGGCGTCCCGGTCTACTCCCCCTCCTCCTGCTCGGGGCGGCCACGGGCCTGCTGTCGGGCCTCTTCGGCATCGGCGGCGGCGTGGTGCTGGTGCCCCTGCTGACCCTGCTGCTGAGGTTTCCGCAGCGGCTGGCCGCCGGCACCTCGGTGGCGGCGATCCTTCCCGCCGCGGTGGTGGGCGGCATCGGCTACGCGCTGCAGGGCAACGTGGACTGGATCGCCGCGGCCTGTCTCGCGGCGGGCATCATCGGCGGTGCGCAGCTGGGTGCTTATCTGCTCTCGCGCGTGCCGACGGCGTTCCTCCGGTGGATGTTCATGGCGTTCCTTCTGGGGGTGATCGTGAGCCTCTGGTTCGTGGTACCGCAGCGCGACGACGTCATCCCCATGAACCTGCTCATCGGCGCGCTGCTCGTCGTCACGGGTTTCGTGACCGGCATCCTCTCGGGTCTGCTCGGGGTCGGCGGCGGGGTGGTCGTGGTGCCGATCCTCATGTTCTTCTTCGGCGCGAGCGACCTCATCGCGAAGGGCACCTCGCTCATCATGCTGATCCCCGGCTCGATCTCGGGCACCCTCGGCAACCTGCGCCGCAACAACATCGACCTGCGCGCAGCGGCGATCCTGGGCGTCGCGGCGGCGGTGCTGTCGCCGCTCGGCGCGATCTTCGCCGCCCGCATCGAGCCCTTCTGGTCGAACATCGCGTTCTCGCTGCTGATGGTGTTCATCCTGGTGCAGATGCTGGTGAAGACCCTGCGCGACGGGAGACGCCGCGGCGAGTGACCGGCCGCGGGTCAGGGCATCCGCGTCCCGCTGCGCTTGAGCGCGTGGATCACGAGCGAGGTGTCGACCTCGAGCGAGTACGCCGTCCAGTCGTCGCGGAAGAGGAACGCGGCCAGCGCCTCCTGGCTGGTGCAGGCGATCTCCGCGAGCAGCTGGTGTCGACCGGTCGTGAAGGCGAGGTAGCGGATCTCGGGCACCTCGGCGAGGATGCGCGCGACTCGGTCGATGCCGCCCGGCACCGTGCGGATCCGCAGCACCGCATCGACCGGGAAGCCGAGGAGGGCGGGCTCGACGACGGTGCGGGTGTAGAGGCGGCCGTCCGCCTGCATCTGCGCCATGCGGCGGCGGGCCGAAGCCGGCGAGAGCGC
>CALMSE010000314.1 GCA_937872275.1 uncultured Leucobacter sp.
AGGCCGACCTCGTCGTCGGCGATGTCGAGCTGCGGGTACCGGGCCCGCAGCGCCGCCGTGCCGAGTCGTTCGTGCGCGAGCCGGTGCGTGCGCGCCGACTCGCGCAGGCGGGCGAAGGCGGCATCCGCCTCCCTCCCGACGGTGAGGACCCCGTAGTCGTGGAAGATCCTGCGCCCGCTCGCCCGCTCGAGCTTCGACCAGAGGGTCCTGGCCCGCGCCAGCAGCGGAATGTACTTCTCGCCCTCGTGGTACACGGTGCGGAAGAGCCGCGACTCGCCGCTGTATCCGCCGTGCGGATGGCCGATCCCGAACTGCTCGAAGCCCACCGCCGTCACTCCCGGCATCCTGCTCACCAGCCAGAGCGCCATCGAGCCCGTCGACCCCAGGCCGACCACTGCAACCTTCACTCGGAAGCCCCTCTCATAGGCGTCTGCGGGGGCCGACCGCCGGCCCCCGCGACCGCGGATGGCGATCAGGCCAGCGCGGGCGTGTTCCACAGGTTGAGCACGGTGCCGATGCCCCGCTGCTCGGCCGTGCGATACAGCTCGGTGGCCCAGGCGACGTCCTCCACCGGCATGCCGCCCACGGAGTAGAGGATGATCTCCTCGTCGTCGCGTCGCGCGGGGAGCTCCCCGGTGGCGATGTCGGCGATCTCCTCGATCTTCGACGCGTCGATCGTCCCCTCCTCGACCAGGCCGAACCAGTGGGATCCCGGAATCCCGAGGATCTGGTAGGCCGTGGGTCCGTACTCCTCGAGCCAGGCCTCGTAGAGGCCGTGGGCGTCGATCACCAGGCGCACGTCGTCGCCGGCGACGAACTCGTCGTCGAACCGGGCGGCGGCCGGGAGCAGCAGCAGCGCGCCCGGCTTGATCGCGGACTTCGGGAAGTAGGGGAACGCCGCGCTCCCCGCGGCGTCGGTCGAGGTGGTCGCCATGACGATGTCCGCATCGGCGATCGCCTCCTCGACGGTCTCGGTCGCCTCGATGCGGGTGAGCTGGGGGAACTCGGCCCGGGCCCAGTCGATGAACGCCTGCGTGCTGCCCGCGCTGCGCCCCTTCACGAACAGGGTGCCGATCGACGGGCGCAGGGCGAGCGCCGTCGCGAGCACCGAGCGCGCGATCACCCCCGGCCCGATCACGGCGGCCACCCGCGCATCCTCCCGGGCGAGGTGCTTCACCCCGACGCCCGGGACGGCGCCGGTGCGGTACGCGCTCAGCAGATTGGCGCTCATGATCGCGAGCGGGGCCCCGGTGTCGCGGTCGTTCAGCACGAACACGTGGATCGAGCGGGGGAGCCCCTTCCCGCGGTTCCCGGTGTTCGACCCGTACCATTTCACCCCCGAGGTGCCGAACCGTCCCCCCAGGTAGGCGGGCATGGCCATGAAGCGGCGATCGGGGCCGTCCTCGGGCATGCCGTCGAACTCCGGATGCTGCGGGAAGGTGATCATGGCGCCGTGGGAGTTGCCGTTCTCCCCGGCCATCCGGTAGTCGCCCTTCCGGAGGAGCACGAGCGCCTCCTCCATGACGTCGGTGCAGCGCACCAGGTCGCCGACGCCCGCCTCGATCATGTCGGGCTCGCTCAGGTAGCGGAAGTTGATTTCGGTGGTCATGATGTCCTCACGTGCTGCTCGTGGTCTGCTGCTGGGCTTCTGCGGTGCTTCGATCGCCGCCGCGCGGGCGCTCAGATCGCCTCGGGTCCGGTCTCGCCCGTGCGGACGCGGATGACGTGGGCGACGTCGGTCACCCAGACCTTGCCGTCGCCGATGGTGCCGCCCTCGCCGGTGCGCGCGGAGGAGACGATCACCTCGATCGCCCGCTCGAGCTGCTCGTCGGTGACCAGCAGCTCGAGCCGGATCTTGGTGCGGAAGGTGACGCTGAGGGCCTGGCCGCGGTAGTACTCGGTGCGCCCGGCCTGGGCGCCACGGCCCTGCACCTCGATGGCGGTGAGGCCGTTGAACCCGGCCTCCTCGAGCGCCGTGCTGACGCTCTCGAGCCTCGTCGGCTTGATGACTGCGGTGATGAGTTTCATGGTGCTGTCTCTCTCTGGTCGAGCGGTGTCTGCGCGGTCAGAGGATCCGGCCCTCGTAGGCCGATTCCGCGTGGATGGATCGGTCGAGGCCCAGCTCCTCGCCCTCGTCGGCGACGCGGATCGGGCGGATCCGGTTGAGCGTCCAGGCGATGGCGTAGGTCATGCCGAAGGAGTAGACGAGGGTGACCGCGATGGCGAGGCTCTCCCGCCAGATCAGGCTCGGGTCCCCGCCGAAGAGGACGCCGTTCAGCCCGGCGGGCGCCGCGGCCGTCGCGAACAGCGTGGCGAAGAGGGCTCCCACGATGCCGGAGATGCCGTGCACCGCGAAGACGTCCATCGAGTCGTCGACCCGGTGCCTGCGCTTCCACGAGATCGCCCAGGCCGCGCCGGCGGCGCCGAGGAACCCGACCACGATGGCCGCGACCGGGTGCACCGCGTCGGCCACCGGGGTGATGGCGACGAGGCCGGCGATGACGCCGGTGCCGAGGCCGAGCAGCGTCGCGTGGCCGTCGCGGATGCGCTCGATCGCGATGAAGCCGAGCATCCCGCCCGCGGAGGCGAGGATCGTGGTGAGCACGACGTATTCGGCGAGGAAGTTCGCGCCGGCCGCGGTGCCGCCGTTGAAGCCGATCCAGCCCATCATGAGCAGGCCGACGCCGACGAGCATGAGCGGGAGGTTGTGCGGGCGCATCGCCGTGGACTTGCGTCGGCCGAGCACGAGGGCGAGGGCGAGGCCCGCGGCTCCGGCGTTCATGTGCACGGCGGTGCCCCCGGCGTAGTCGTGCAGGCCGAGGACGTTGCGCATCCAGCCGCCGATGACGCCGGTCTCCTCGTTGTCGAACGCGAAGACCCAGTGGGCCAGCGGGCCGTAGACGAGCACGACCCACAGTGCGGCGAACACGAGCCAGGAGCCGAAGCGCATGCGCCCGGCAGCGCCCGAGGCGACGAGGGCGACGCTGATCGCGGCGAAGAGGATGTAGAAGGCGCCGAAGAGCGTGCCCCCGGCGGCGTCGTCGGTCATGAAGCTGTCGAAGAAGCCGTATTCGAACGGATTCCCGATGATGCCGAGCCCGCCCACGGAGTCTCCGAGCACCAGGCCGTGGACGAAGACGACGTAGACGATGGCGGTGACGGCGAGGGAGGCCATCACCATCATCATCATGTTGAGCACGTTGCGGCCGTCGAGCATGCCGCCGTACAGGAACGACAAGCCGGGGAACATCAGTAGCACCATGGCCACTGCGGCAAGGATCCATGCAATGTCTGCCGGGTTCACGCTGGCCTCCTCTCGAGTTGTGTGTGGGTCTCCGTATAACAACTAGAGGCTAGAGGTATTAGGTTTCGCGGCTGTTGAGGATATGTCACCGTCGCGTTTCATGATGGAATCGGCCGGCGGCGCGCCCGCGCGATCCGCTGCGATGGCCCGGGAGGCCTCGGCCGCCGTCTCGGCGTACACTCGGAAGCACGACAGAACGGAGCCCGGCATGTTCGGAGAGAAGCACCGCGACGAAGAGCTCGAGGCCGAGGCGCGCGAGCAGGCGGCGAGGGCCGTCGAGGCCAGCGAGTCGGACGACGCGTCAGTCGACTCCGACGAGGCCGTCGAAGAAGCGCTCGAACCCGATCGGTGAGACGCGCACGACCGCAGGACCGAGAGGAACGGACCATGGCAGGAACCCTCGAACGCGTCTACCGCCTGAGCCTCGCGAGCGTGTACCCCCACTACCTGGTGAAGGCGGAGAAGAAGGGGCGCACGAAGGAGGAGGTCGACGAGATCCTCCGCTGGCTCATCGGGCTCGACCAGGCGGAGCTCGAGCAGGTGCTCGCCGACGAGACCGATCTCGAGACCCTCTTCTCGGACCCCTCGCGGCTGAACCCCGCGCGGTCCGCCATCACCGGCGTGGTCTGCGGCGTGCGGGTCGAAGACATCGAAGACCCGATCATGCGCGAGGTCCGCTACATGGACAAGCTGATCGACGAGCTCGCCCGCGGCAAGGCCATGGAGAAGATCCTGCGCGGATGAGTCGGGGCGGCAGGGCTGGTTCGCGCGCTCGGCGCGTCGTCGACCTCAGCCATCCGATCGCGACCGGCATGCCGGTCTACCCGGGCGACCCCGAAGTGAGTCTGCGCCCCGCCCTCACGATCGCGCACGACCGGGCGGCGGATCGACGAGGCCGACCTCGGGCTCCGGCGATTCGCGTCGGTGCCGGCCCTGGTGGCGATCCGCACGGGCCGGGACCGTCATTTCGGGGGTGAGGCCTCCCTGCGGCATCCGCACCTCTGCCCGGGCGCGGTCCGACGTCTTCCCGCTGCCGCTCGCCGGCGCGGACGGCGCTCCTGCGCGCGTGGTCGCCTGGCCGTCGGACGAGTAGCAGACCGCGGCCGGCACCGCCCGGCCCCGAGGGCGGGACGTACCGGCGCGATCGGCCGCGTCAGCTCTTGCGACTGCCGGCGATCGCCCGGAGCAGCCAGACGATGAGCGCGATCAGGGCGAGGACGATGCCGACCCAGAGCAGGAAGCGGACCGCCTCCACCACGCCGCCCACGATCAGGAGGACGATGCCGATGGCGATGATGATGAAGAGGAAGATGTTCATGCCCGGAGACTACGGCCGGCGGGCTTCGGGGCGGTAGGGGCTTGCGTGCGGTGCCTCCTCTCCGCTAAAGGGCCCGTGAGCCGGCGTCGCGGGAGGGTCGGGGCGCCCCGCATCCTATGCTTGAGGGCATGCCAGAAGCCCCTGAGCGCGCCGAGCCGAACCCCCTGACCCGCGTGGTGCGCTGGGAGGACCGCACGGCCTGGCCGCTCTTCGTCGGCGCCCTGCTGATGTTCGGCTGCGCGACGCTGCTCTGGGTCGACCAGCACCCGAGCCCGCTGGTGCAGGCGGCCTCGGGGCTCGCCATCGGCGCGCTCTGGATCTGGTTCGCGATCGACTACCTGATCCGCCTCCTACTCGCGAAGGGTGCGCGCCGCCGCTTCTTCCGCTCCCGCATCTTCGACCTGGGGAGCATCGCGCTGCCCTTCCTGCGCCCGTTCCTCGTGCTCGTCGTCATCTGGCGGCTCCCGGTGTTCCGCGGCGCCGAGGCCGGGCGCCTCCGCGTGCGCTACGGCGTCGTCACGGTGCTCTTCGCCTTCATCTACGTGTACGTGTGCTCGTATCTCGTCTGGGCGGCGGAGAAGAACGCCCCGCGCGCCAACATCCTCAACTTCGAGGATGCGGTGTGGTGGGGGTTCACGACCATCTCGACGGTCGGCTACGGGGACTTCGTGCCGATCACGCCGCTCGGACGCACTCTCGCCGTCGGCCTCATGATCGGCGGCATCGTGGTGGTGGGCTTCGTCACGGCGACGCTGCTGTCGTCGCTCACGGACCGGATCCGCCTGCTCGTGCGCACCGATGCGGCGAAGCGGGGCGAGGCCGAGGAGGGAACGGGGGACCGGGCGCGGATCGCGCAGACCGACGGCCAATAGCACCCTCCCGCGGCGCGGCGACGAGGGAGGGCCCCGGGCCTCCGGACCGAGGTCTCGGGCCGCGGCCTCCGGTGCGGTTTCGGCTGTCCGAACTTTCTTCTTCGGTGATAGCGTAGCCCTGTCGATCCGAGTCGCGAAAGGACGCCGCGATGACCGCCCCCGTGCCCGCCGCCTCGGCAGCGCCAGCCGCGCGGCCGGAGCGCGGGCTGCTGCGCCTGCTGGGCCCCGCCTTCGTCGCCGCGATCGCCTACGTCGATCCCGGCAACGTGGCGGCCAACCTCTCGGCCGGCGCGCTCTACGGCTACCTGCTCGTCTGGGTGCTCGTGGCGGCGAACGCGATGGCCGTCATCGTGCAGTACCTCTCGGCGAAGTTCGGCCTCGTCACCGGACGGAGCCTGCCCGAGGTGCTCGGCGAGCGCCTGCCGCGCACCGCGCGTCTGCTCTACTGGGCGCAGGCGGAGCTGGTGGCCATCGCCACCGATCTCGCCGAGGTGATCGGCGGCGCGCTCGCCCTCTACATCCTCTTCGACCTGCCGCTGCTCGCCGGCGGCATCATCGTGGGCGCGGTGTCCATGGCGATCCTCGCGGTGCAGCGCCGCGGGCAGCGGCGCTTCGAGTTCGTCATCCTCGGCATGCTCGCCGTCATCGCCGTCGGCTTCGTGGCGGGCCTCGTGGTCAGCCCCGTCGACTGGGGCGGCGTCGCCGCCGGGCTCGTGCCCCGCTTCGAGGGCACCACGACGGTGCTGCTCGCCGCGAGCATGCTCGGCGCCACGGTGATGCCGCACGCCATCTACCTGCACTCCTCGCTCGCCCGCGACCGTCACGGAGCCTCGACCGACCCCGCCCGCATCCGCAGGCTGCTGCGCGTCACGCGCTGGGACGTCGCCCTCGCCCTCCTCGTCGCCGGCGGCGTGAACATCGCGATGCTGCTGCTCGCCGCGGCCTCGCTGCCCGGCGTCGCCGGCACGGACACCATCGATGGCGCCGCCGCGGCCATCACCGAGCACCTGGGCCCGGTCGTGGGCATCGCCTTCGGCATCGGGCTGCTCGCCTCGGGCCTCGCCTCGACCTCGGTGGGCGCCTACGCCGGGGCGGAGATCATGAGCGGGCTCCTGCGCACGCGCATCCCCCTGCTGCTCCGACGCCTGATCACGCTGCTCCCGGCGCTGCTGGTGCTGGCGGCCGGGGCGGATCCGACATGGGCGCTCGTGCTCAGCCAGGTGGTGCTGTCGTTCGGCATCCCCTTCGCGATCATCCCGCTCATCGTGCTGACGGGGCGGCGCGAGCTCATGGGGGAGTTCGCGAACCGGCTCGCGCTGCGGATCGCGGCCGTCGTGGTGGCCGTGCTCATCACCGCGCTCAACGTGGCGCTGCTCGTGCTCACCCTGTCGGGGAGCGGCTGACGTTCAGCGTTTCCGCATCCGAAAATCTTGCAGGAGTGTAATATTGCGTGGCTGCAATATTTCGCGGCAGCGGATTGACGGCGCGAGCGCCGTCCCCACACGCACCAGTGAGGACCGGAATGACGACTGAATCCACCCCGATCATGACGCACCGTCAGATCCTCTTCGTCATCTACGGCCTCATGGCCGGCATGTTCCTCTCGTCCCTCGATCAGACCATCGTCGGCACCGCGATCCGCACCATCGGCGACGATCTGAACGGCCTCGAACAGCAGGCCTGGGTGACGACCGCCTACCTCATCACCTCCACCATCACGGTGCCGATCTACGGCAAGCTCTCCGACATCTTCGGCCGCCGCCCGCTCTTCATCTTCGGCATCGCGGTCTTCATCATCGGCTCGCTGCTCTCCTCCTTCTCGACCTCGATGCTCATGCTCGCCGGCTTCCGGGCCTTCCAGGGCATCGGCGCCGGCGCCCTGATGTCGCTGCCGCTCGCGATCATGGGCGACATCCTCGCCCCGCGGGAGCGCGCCAAGTACCAGGGCTACTTCTTCGCGGTCTTCGGCGTCTCGACCGTGATCGGCCCCCTCGTCGGCGGCCTCTTCGCCGGCGCGAACGAGATCCTCTGGGTCGACGGCTGGCGCTGGGTGTTCCTCGTCAACGTGCCGGTCGGTCTGATCGCGCTCGCCATGGTCATCGTCTTCCTGCACCTGCCCAAGCTCGGCAGGAACGCCGACCGGCCCCGCATCGACTGGTGGGGCGCCACCGCGGTGATCGTCGCGCTCGTGCCGCTGCTGCTCGTCGCCGAACAGGGGCGCGAATGGGGCTGGACCTCGGCCCTGGCGATCGCCTGCTACGTCGTCGGCGCGGCCGGCGCCATCGCCTTCATCGTGATCGAGATCGTCATGAAGGACGATGCCATCATCCCCATGCGGCTCTTCCGCTCCGGCACCTTCTCGATGGCGACGCTGATCGGCGTGCTGGTCGGCTTCGGCATGTTCGGCGCCATGATGACGATCCCGCTCTACATGCAGATCGTCATCGGCCTCTCGCCGACCGAATCCGGCTTCGCGATGATTCCGATGGTGCTCGGCCTCATGATCGCGGCGATGGGGTCGGGCGTGATCACCTCCCGCACCGGCAAGTACCGCATCTTCCCGGTCACGGGCAGCCTCTTCACCGCCGTCGGCTTCTTCCTGCTCACCTTCATGACCTACGACAAGCCGCTCTGGTACATGCTGCTCGGCATGTTCGTCGTCGGCCTCGGCCTCGGCCAGCTCATGCAGACCCTCGTGCTCGCGAGCCAGAACGCGGTGCCCCCGACCGACATGGGGGTCGCCTCGAGCTCCGCCACCTTCTTCCGGCAGATCGGCGGCACGCTCGGCACCGCCATCATGCTCTCGGTGCTGTTCACCGTGCTGCCCACGAACATCGTCCACAGCATGGCGGATCGAGACACCCTGACCTCATCCCTCGACGCGGCGCTCGACCCCGCCATCGCCGGCGCCCCCGAGAACGCGGCGATCATGCGGCAGCTGTGGAGCCCCGTGGTCGATCCGATCCAGGAGGGCATCCAGCAGCAGCTCGACCAGGCCGCCGCCCAGGCCCCGTCCCCCGAGGCGCTGCCCGCGATCGCCGAGGAGGCCCACGCGAGCGTCGTCGACGGCGGGCTGCGGGTCGACTGGTCGGATGCCGAACAGCGCGGGTACTGGGTCGATCAGCTGGCCGACGAGCTCGTCGAGCGGGTGCAGGGCGGCGACACCTCCGCGGCCGACAGCGCGAGCGGCTCGATCAGCGACACCTCCTTCCTCACGGGCGCCGACGCGCGGCTGAGCAAGCCGTTCATGGCGGGCTTCACCGAATCGGCGGTGCTGATCTACTGGGTCGGCTTCGGCGTGCTGCTCGCCGCCTTCGTGCTCAGCCTGTTCTTCCGGGTGCCGCCGCTGCGCGACCGCTCCGCGCTGCAGGAGCGCGCCGACACGGCGGGCGTGACCGACACGGGCACGATCAGGACGCACGGCGGCTGAGCGACCATGAGCGACGACTCGGCGACGGGCGGCCTCCGCGAGCGCAAGAAGCAGCGCAGGCGCCGGGCGATCCACGAGACCGCCCTGCGCCTCATCGAGGAGCGGGGGCTCGACGGCACCACCGTCGAGCAGATCTGCGAGGCGGTCGGGGTGTCGCCGCGCACCTTCTTCAACTACTTCCCGTCGAAGGCCGCCGCGGCGCTGAACCTGCCCGAAGACGTGATCACGCCCGAGGCCGCGGCGGAGTTCCGCGCCGCCCGCGGCGAGCTGCTGCCCGCGCTCTGCCGGCTCGTCGCCACCTCGATGCACGTCGGCGTGGAGGGCAGGCGACTGAAGGGGCTCGTCACCCGGAAGCCCGAGCTGATGCCGGCCTTCAGCCAGTGGACGGCGGCCGTCAAGGACGAGTTCGTGCAGCTCGTGGGGGAGCGCACGCGATCGCCCGAGGAGGCCGCGGCCGCGGTGGCGCTCGCGCTCGGCGCGATCAACCTGCTGGTGCACGACCCGGCGCCGCTCGCCGATGATCGGCCCGCCTACGACCGGCTGCGGGAGGCGGTGGGCCGGATCCTCGCGGTCAGCGACGCCACGATGCCCGACGCCCTCAGCCCCGCTCCAGCACCTCGCGCAGCACGGCCGCCTCGCTGATGTCGACCGCCTTCGACGCGGTGAGGAGGGTCACCGGGCCGCTCGTCGCGAGATCGCGCAGCTGCCCGAGCGCCGCGGCGCGATCCGCGTCCTCCAACTCGGCGCGGTAGCGCTCCTCGAAGCCGTCGAACTTCTCGGGGTCGTGGCCGTACCATTTGCGCAGCTCGGTCGACGGGGCGACGTCGCGCAGCCAGAGGTCGAGGTGCGCCTTCTCCTTGGAGACGCCCCGCGGCCAGAGCCGATCCACCAGCACGCGCGCGCCGTCGTCGGGCTCTGGCTCCTCGTAGATCCGCCTCACGCGCACCCGTGCCGCATCGGCCATGGCCCCTCCTCGCTCCACTCCAGTGTCCCACCGTGCCCGTCGCGGGTCGAGCCCCGGATCGAACCCGGGGTACCCTGGGCGAATGGATATCGAAGCGGTGTTCGAGGTCGTCGTCGTGGTCTTCGAGGCGCTCGGCGTGCTCGCGATGATCGTCGGTTTCGTGATCGCCGCGGCGCTCTCGATCCGCACCCTGCGCCGGGGCGAGGGCGGCCGCGCGGCCTACCTCACGCTGCGCTCGAACCTCGGCGCCTCGATCCTGCTCGGCCTCGAGGTGCTCGTCGCCGGCGACCTCATCCGCACCCTCTCGACCCCGACCTTCGAAGACGTCGGCATCCTCGCCGTCATCGTGCTCATCCGGACCGTGCTGAGCATGTCGCTGCAGATCGAGATCGACGGCGTGCTGCCCTGGCGGCGGGCGCTGCTGACGAGCGGCGGGCAGCTGCTCGCCGACTCGGTCGCGCGCGATGCGCAGGCCGAGCGGGCGGGGGAGGCCGGCCGATCCTGAGGCCGCG
>CALMSE010000315.1 GCA_937872275.1 uncultured Leucobacter sp.
GTGGCGCCGGGCGGCCTCGCCGCTCGCGACCAGGAGCGCGCTCGCGCCGTCGTTGAGCGAGGAGGCGTTGCCCGCGGTCACGACCGAACCGCCGGCGACGACGGGCCGCAGGCCCGCGAGCACCTCGAGGGTGGTGTCGGGGCGGGGGCCCTCGTCGACGGAGACCAGGTTCTGCCGGCCCCGGCCGAGATCCACCGTCACCGGCACGATCTCCCGCTCGAAGCGCCCGGCCTCGATCGCGGCCGCCGCTCGGCGGTGGCTCTCGACGGCGAAGGCGTCGGCGTCTTCGCGCGAGACGCCGTCGACGCGCGCGACCTCCTCCGCGGTCTCGGGCATCGAGAAGGTCGCCTTCTCGCGTTTCAGAAACTCGGGGTTCGTGAAGCGCCAGCCGATGGAGGTGTCGAACTGGGCGCCGGGCTTCGCCCAGGGCCGCGACGGCTTCTCCTGCACCCACGGCGCACGCGTCATCGACTCGACGCCGCCCGCGATCATGAGGTCGGCGTCGCCGGCGCGGATCGCCTGCGAGGCGTTCGAGACGGCCGTCATGCCCGAGGCGCAGAGCCGGTTCACGGTGTAGCCCGGCACGGTGTCGGGCAGGCCGGCGAGCAGCACGGCCATGCGGGCCACGTTGCGGTTGTCCTCGCCCGCCTGGTTCGCGCTGCCGAGGATCACCTCGTCGATGGCGTCGTGCGGCACGCCGGTGCGACGGGCGATCTCCCGGACCACGAGGGCGGCGAGGTCGTCGGGCCGCACGTTCGCGAGGGCGCCGCCGTAGCGGCCGACGGGCGTGCGCACTCCGTCGACGAGATAGGCCTCGGGCATCGGTATCGACCTCTCTGTCTGTGTCTGTCTGTTCGCGCCGGTGGCGGTTCGCCCCCCGGCGGCGGGTCTTCCTGCTCGGATGCGGGCGCCTAGACCCGCGCGCGGGCGCGCGAATTAGTAACCGTACGGTCAGTTATGCTCTCTCAGGATAGACGCACCGGGTGCCGCCTGCCAACTGGCAGTGCCCGCGCTCCCCGGAATCCGCATCGCGTGGCGAAGCGACCTTCGTCGCGATTCCCGTCGTCGTCCAGCCGCGCCGCTCAGGAGAACGCGGCGATGCCGGTGATCTCACGGCCGATGATCAGCGACTGGATGAAGTCCGTGCCCTCGTAGGTGTGCACGACCTCCATGTCGGTGAGGTGCCGCGCGACGTGGTTCTCGAGCAGCAGCCCGTTCCCTCCGAGCAGATCCCGCGCATCGCGGCAGAGCGCCCGCGAGCGCTGCCCGGTGAACATCTTCGCGAGCGAGGCCTGCTCGTTCGAGAGCCGACCCTCGTCCTGCAGGGCCGCCGTGCGGAAGCAGAGCAGTTGCATGGCCGTGAGATCCGCGAGCATGTTCGCCAGTTTGTTCTGCACGAGCTGCGTGGCGGCGATCGGGCGACCGAACTGCACGCGCCGCTGCACGTACTCGGCGGCGATCTCGTAGGCGGCGACCGCGTGGCCGAGCGCCTCCCAGGCGACGGTGCTGCGGGTGCGGTTGAGCACCGCGGAGACGTCGCGGAAGGAGGTCGACTCCGCGAGCCGGTTCTCCGCCGGCACGCGCACGCCCGCCAGTCGGATGTGGGCCTGCTGGATGGCGCGCTTCGCGATCTTCCCGGTGATGGCCTCGGCCTCGTACCCTTCGGGGTACTCGCCGTCGGCGCTCTTCTCCACGACGAAGGCCTTCACCTTCCCGTCATCGGTGTCGCGGGCCCAGACGATCACGAGGTCGGCCACATGGCCGAGCCCGATCCACCGCTTCTCCCCGTCGAGCACGTAGGCGTCGCCCTCGCGCCGCGCCGAAGTCTCGAGGGCGACGGAGTCCGAGCCGTGCTCCGGCTCCGTCAGTGCGAATGCGCCGAGCGCCTCGAGCCTCGCCATCCGGGGCAGCCAGCGCTGCTTCTGCTCCTCGCTGCCGAGCAGCGCGATGCTCCCCATCGCGAGCCCCGACTGCACGGCGTTCAGCGTGTTCAGGCTGCCATCGCCGCGCGAGAGCTCCATCGCGACGAGCCCGGTCTGCAGCCGAGTGAGTCCGGGGCAGCCGTAGCCCTCGATGGCGGTGCCGACGATGCCGAGCTCGCGCAGCGAGGGGAGCAGATGGTAGGGGAAATCGGCCCGCTCCCAGTAGTCGTTGATGATGGGGGTGACCTCGGCGTCGACGAAGCCGCGGATCCGGGTGATCAGGGCCCTGTCGGCCTCGCCCAGGAAGTCGGAGACCCGGTAGAAGTCGGAGTCGACGGGGTGCAGGGAGAGCTCGCTCACTGTGCGGAACCTTTCGGGGTGAGGGCGGAGTGGGATGCGGACGGCACGGTCGTCGCCCCGGCGTGCTCGGGGCCGGTGTCGAGAGAACGCAGCCAGGCGCGGATCGCCTCGCCGTCCTGGTCGAGAAAGGGGGGCGCGGCGGCGTAGCAGGCCGGGGTCTCCGAGAATCGGATCGGGTTTCTGATCGTCGGGAGCGCCCGTTCGCCCTCGCCCACGGTGACGACGGGGTCGAGCCCGATCCGCCTCGCGAAGTCGATGCCGCCGGCGACGGTCAGGATCGGTGCGCAGGGCACTCCCGCCGCGCTGAACTCGCGGAACCACTCGTCTGCGCTGCGGGTCGTGAGCCGCTCGACGAGCAGGGGGCGCAGCGCATCGCGGTTCACGCTGCGCGCCGCGTTCGACGAGAATCGCGTATCGGCGAGCAGGCGGTCGAGGCCGGCCGCTCCGCAGAAGGCGCGGAACTGCGCGTCATTCCCCACGGCGAGGATCAGGGTCCCCTCTGCGGTCGGGAAGGGAGCATAGGGGTAGATGCTCGGATGGTCGTTGCCGAGGCGCACGGGTGACTGCCCGGTCAGCAGGTACCCGCCCGTCTGGTTGACGAGCCCGGAGAGCGCGGAGGCCATGAGGTTCAGCTCGATCCGCTGCCCCTGTCCGGTGCGCAGGCGATGGTAGAGCGCCGTGACGATGGCGATGCCGGTGTGCAGACCGGTGATCACGTCGAAGATCGCCACGCCGGACCGGAAGCCCTCCGTGCTCGGCGATCCGGTGAGGTCCATCAGGCCTGACAACGCCTGCACGAGGAGGTCGTACCCGGGCAGGGCCGCAGTCTCGGCGGTGCCGAAGCCGGTGATCGACGCGTAGATCACCTCGGGGTTGTCTGCGATCACCGAGCCGTAGTCGAGGCCGAACCGTCGGAGCCCACCGGGCTTGAAATTCTCGACCACCACGTCGGCCCGCGCGGCGAGGCGGTGGGCGAGCCGCAGATCTTCCGGGTCGCTGAAATCGAGTACCACTGACTGCTTATTGCGGTTCACGGAGAGGAAGTAGGCGGATTCCCCGTGGTACTCGGGCGGGGTCCAGGAGCGGGTCTCGTCGCCCAGCGGGCTCTCGACCTTGATCACGGTGGCGCCGAGGTCGGCGAGGAGCATCGTGCAGTACGGCGCGGCGAGCACCCGGCCGAAATCCGCGATGAGCAGGCCCGCGAAGGGGCCTTGCCCGGCGGCATCGGAGTCGAGATGGGGAAACATGGAGCTCCTCGGTAGGCGACGGCGCTCGGAGGAGCGCCGCTTGCGCCCCACCAGACTTGCAGGGCGGCTCGGGCGAGTCCAATACCGAAAGCCCGTCGGATTGATACCCGTGCTGCCCCCAGGGGAGCAGGGGAATGCGATCGGCAGGGCGGCACCCATCTTCACCGCGAGATAATCCGGTGCTGATAATTCTTCGATATGCAATAATCCGCGCATGGACATCCAGCAACTGCGCGCCTTCCTCGCGGTCGCCGAGGAACTGCACTTCGGCCGCGCCGCGGAGCGCCTGCACCTGGCGCAGCCCCCCGTCAGCCGAAGCGTGCAGCAGCTGGAACGAGAACTCGGTGCCCGGCTCTTCGAGCGCAGCACCCGGAAGGTGACGCTCACCTCGGTCGGCGAGACGCTCGTCGAGCCTGCGCGGGAGGCGATCGAGGCCTTCGAACGCGTGCGGTGGGTCGCGCAAGCGGCGGGAACCGGGGAGATCGGCCACGTTCGCCTCGCCTACGCCGGCGCGTCCTCCAACGTGATGGTGGGCCGGCTCGCACGGGCGGTGAAGCAGGGACACCCGGGCATTCAGCTCGAACTGCTGAGCCAGCACTTCGCCCAGCCGGCGATCCAGTCGCTGAGCAAGGGCGACATCGATATCGCCCTCGGCAGGTGGGATCATATTCCCAACGGCGTCTGCACGCGGGTGGTCGCGGTCGAGGAGCTCGTGGTCGCCGTACCCGAGACCCACCGCCTGGCGGATCGACAGAGCGTCTCCATCGTCGAGTTCGCCGGGGAACCCTTCGTCTCCCTTCCGCCGCAGACCGGCACGCTGCTGCTCGAACGGTTGCACCTGATGACGCGCGAGCGAGGATTCAACGTCGAAGTGGTGCAGTACGCTCCCGACTCGTGGACGGTCATGTCGCTCGTCTCCGCCGAGGTCGGCTGTTCGCTGACGCTCTCCTCGGTGATCGCCAGCATCGCCGACCCCCACCTGAGATTCTTGCGCTTGTCAGACGCGGCCCCGCCGGTCGAACTGAGGATGGCGTGGCGGGGCGACAGCGACGACCGCGCCCTGCACGCTGTGCTCCGCATCTCGGAGACGGTGCTGCCGACTCCGGCGAATGATGCGGTTTCGTCAACAATCCGGGGCTGATCCGGTATTGGATCGGATCGATCCGGGATGAGAGCGTTGGACGCGAACCCTGACCGAGGCCCGGAGGACGACCATGCGAGCATTTGCGATCCTTGAAGACGCGGGCGAGGTGACGGAGATCGAGGTGCCGTGCCCCGTGCCGACCGGTACCGAGGTGGTGCTGCGGGTGGTGCGATCCGGCGTCTGCCACACCGATACCCACCTGCGCGACGGCTACTACGACCTCGGTGCGCGAGGGCGCATGCGGCTCACCGACCGGGGGGTCGTCTACCCGATCGTGCTCGGTCACGAGGTCGTCGGCGTGGTCGAGGCCGTCGGCCCCGGCGTCGCCGAGGTGCGACCGGGGGATCGTCGGCTCATCTACCCCTGGATCGGCGAGGGCGAATGCGAAGCCTGCCGGGCCGGCGAGGAGAATCTCTGCGTCGCCCCGAAGAACCTCGGCGTCGCGGAGCACGGGGGCTACGCAGAGTCCATCCGCGTACCCCACCCGCGATACCTCGTCGACATCGAGGGACTCGACGAGAGCTGGGCCGCGACCCTCGCCTGCTCCGGGCTGACCGCGTACGGTGCGGTGCGGAAGGCGCTGCCGCTCGCGCCCGACGACCCGATCGTGGTCATCGGCGCGGGCGGCGTCGGGCTGACCGCGATCGCGACGCTCCGCGCCCTCGGGCATCGGGCGATCGTCGCGGTCGACCTGCAGCAGCGCAATCTCGAGCTCGCCCGGGAACTGGGTGCGACCGAGCTGGTCTCCGCGGATCAGGCTGATCTCACCGGCGCGATCATCGACGGTGCGGGCGGCCCGGTCGCGGCGGTGATCGACTTCGTCAACAGCTCGGCGACCTCCCGTGCCGGCTTCGACCTGCTCCGCAAGGGCGGCAGCATGATTCAGGTCGGCCTCTTCGGCGGCGAGCTCGTCATTCCTACGGCGCTGCTCGCGCTGAAGACGCTCACCGTGCGGGGCAGCTTCGTCGGTACGCTCGCAGACCTTCGCGAGCTCGTGGAGCTCGCGAAGCAGGGCGGTTTGCCGCACATTCCGATCGTCGACGACGCCCTCACGGCGGAAGCGGTGCAGAGCTCGCTCGATCGTCTGGTCGTCGGGGGCGTGCCGGGGCGGATCGTGCTCCGTGGACGCGAGGATGCGGGAACGGACGAACCCGGAGAGGGCGAATGACGAACACGAACATGAAACTGAACGCCGGAGCGGACGCGTATCGCACGATCGACCCGATGACGGGAGAGACCATTGCCGAGTTTCCGGTCATGGACGACGAGGCGCTGCGCGGGGTCATCACGCGATCCGACACCGCGTATCGATCGTTCCGGCATCTGCCGCTCGCCGAGCGCACCGAGATGCTGGCCCGCGCCGCCGAACTGCATCTCGAGCGCATCGGCGAGCTCGCGGCGCTGCTCACCATGGAGATGGGCAAACCGATCGCGCAGGCTCGGAGCGAGGTCGAGCTCGTGGCGTCGATCTACCGCTACTACGCCGAACGCGCCGCGGTCTTCCTCGCCGACGAGCCGCTCGACATCGCGGGCGAGGGCACCGCTCTCGTGAGCACCGAGCCGATCGGCCCGCTGCTCGGCGTCATGCCCTGGAATTTCCCGTACTACCAAGTCGCCCGCTTCGCGGCGCCGAACCTCGCGCTCGGCAACACGATCATCGTGAAGCACGCGAGGAACTGCCCGCAGTCGGCCCTCGCGATCGAGCGCCTGCTGCTCGACGCGGGGCTGCCGAGCGGGGCCTACATCAACGCGTTCGCGAGTGCGGGCCAGGTCGCGGAGATCATCGCCGATCCGCGGATCCGAGGTGTCTCGTTGACCGGCTCCGAGCGGGCGGGCTCTGCCGTGGCCGAGGTCGCGGGCCGGCACCTGAAGAAGGCGGTGCTCGAGCTCGGCGGATCCGACCCCTTCATCGTGCTCGCAGACGCCGACCTCGACGCGGCGGTCGCCGCTGCGGTGCGCGGACGCGTTTCGAACGCGGGCCAGGCGTGCACCGCGTCGAAGCGGATGATCGTGGTCAACGCCGTGTACGACGAGTTCTCGCGCAGATTCATCGAAGCGCTGACGGCGATCGTGCCGGGGGACCCGACCGACCCCGACACCGCCCTCGGCCCGCTCTCGTCGGCCTCGGCGGGGGAGGAGCTCGACGAGATCGTGCGGGAAGCCGTCGACAAGGGAGCGACGCTGCACCTCGCGGAGAGCGCCGGCCGATCAGGCGCCTTCTACCCTCCGGGAGTGCTGAGCGATGTGGTGCCCGGCATGCGGGCGTACCGCGAAGAGCTCTTCGGCCCGACTGCCGTGCTGCACCGCGTCGCGAACATCGATGAGGCGATCGAGCTCGCGAACGACTCGCCGTTCGGCCTCGGCAGCAGCGTGTTCACGCGCGATGAGCGGCTCGCGGACGAGATCGCACGGCGGCTCGAGGTCGGCATGGTGTGGATCAACGGGTCGAGCCGCAGCGCCCCGGACCTCCCGTTCGGCGGGGTGAAGGCGTCGGGCGTCGGACGCGAGCTCGCGCGGTTCGGCATCGACGAATTCGCGAACAAGAAGCTCATCCGGTCCCCACTGGCCTCGGCGGCCGGGTAGGGAGCCGGCCGGGCGAGAGACTGATCGGCTCAGGGCCGCAGGAGGTGCCGGAGGGCGCGACGGGAGACCGCCGCGCCCGGTTCGGCGTGCCCGGATCCATCCGTTCTGCAGGGCCGGTCAGTCGGGTGTTCCACTTCGGAACACTCGGCTTCGCGTGTTCTCGTGTGGTCTGGTGAGTGCGACCGCGACTCGCGCCGGTTCGGCGACGAGCGACGGCGGTACGAGTGAAGACGACGCGAACAAAGGAGTATCGGATGTCAGACGCGACCCCGCAGGGCCTCATCGAGAGCAGGCTGCGCGACCTCTATCTGGATTGGTCGAACCTCATGGCCACCAAAGAGCTCGACATGCGGCTCTTCCGCAGCATCTTCGACGAGTGGCACCAGCCGACGGTCGAGCCGGAGGGCGTGAGCTACAAGGAGGAGACGGTCGGCGGCGTGCCCGGCATCTGGGCGTTCCCCGAGGGGGCCGACCGCTCGAAGGTGATGATCTACACGCACGGCGGCGGCTTCGCCGTCGGCTCGGCCTCGAGCCACCGCAAGCTGGCGGCGCACGTCGCGAAGGCCGTCGGCGCCACGGCGTTCGTGCTCGACTACCGACTGGCTCCGGAGCACCCGCACCCGGCGCAGGTGGAGGACGGCGTCGCGGTCTTCCACGCCCTGGTGGAGCGCGGAATCGCGCCCGAGAGCATCACCACGGTCGGCGACTCGGCCGGCGGCAACCTCGCCATCGGCATCGCCCTCGCGCTGCGCGACGAAGGCGCCCCCCTGCCCGGTGCCGTGGTCGTCTTCTCGCCCTGGCTCGATATGGAGAACGCGGGCGAGACGCTCGTCTCCAATGACGCGACCGACGCCCTCATCACCGTGCCCCTGCTGGAGGGTATGATCGCGGGTCGGCTCGGCGGCGGGACGAGCCCCGATGATCCCCTCGCGAACCCCCTCTACGCCGATCTCACCGGCTTCCCGCGCCTCTACATCAATGCCGGAAGCCTCGAGTCGCTGCTCGACAACGCCACGCGCCTCCACGAGCGCGCGAGCGCAGCGGGCGTAGACGTGGTGCTCAACATCACCCCGGGTCAGCAGCATGTCTACCCGTTCCTGGCCGGCCGCGATCCCGCCGTCGACGCCGAACTGCGGGCCATCGGCGCCTGGCTCGGCGCCTGAGCCATTCCCTCATTCCACCATCGAGAACCAGCAGGAGCTGCCGCTATGACTTCATCATCCACCTCCCTCGACTTCGACGCCGTCGTGATCGGCGCCGGCTTCGGGGGCATCTACCAGGCGCACATGCTGCGCGACCGGCTCGGGCTGCGGGTGCGCGGCTTCGAGAAGGGCGACGGGTTCGGAGGGACCTGGTACTGGAACCGGTACCCGGGAGCCATGTCCGACACCGAGAGCCCCTACTACCGCTACTCCTTCGACGACGAGGTGCTGCAGGAGGCGGAGTGGACGAGGAAGTACCTCGACCAGCCCGACATCCTGCGCTATCTCGAGGGCGTCGTCGACCGCTACGACCTGCGCAAGGACTTCCGGCTCGGCACCGAGGTGACCTCGCTCGTCTTCGACGAGGAGGGCGAGTTCTGGCGCATCGGCACCTCGACCGGCGAGTCGGTCACCGCGCGCTACGTGGTGACCGCGCTCGGCCTGCTCGCCGCGACGAACATCCCCGACATCCCCGGCATCGACTCCTTCGCGGGGCGGCTGGTGCACACCGCAGAGTGGCCCGATGATCTCGACATCACGGGCAAGCGGGTCGGCGTGATCGGCACCGGGTCGACCGGCACCCAGTTCATCGTGGCCGCAGCCGAGCAGGCCGGCCGGCTCACCGTGTTCCAGCGCAACGCGCAGTACAGCGTGCCCTCGGGCAACGGCCCGGTCGGGCCGGGCGAGGTCGAGGAGGTCAAGGCGCGGTTCCCGGAGATCTGGCAGCAGGTTCGCGGGTCGGGGGTGGCCTTCGGCTTCGAGGAATCGGCCGTCGCGGCGACCGAGGTGAGCGAGGAGGAGCGCGAGCGGGTCTTCCAGGCGGCGTGGGAGCGCGGCAACGGCTTCTACTTCATGTTCGGCACCTTCAACGACATCGCCGTCAGCCCGGAGGCGAACGAGGCCGCCGCGGCATTCATCCGCCGCAAGATAGCGGAGACCGTGAAGGATCCCGAGACCGCGCGGCTGCTCACTCCCACGCTGCCGTACGCCAAGAGACCGCTCTGCAACCACAACTACTACGAGGTCTACAATCGCGAGAACGTCGAGCTCGTGTCGATACTGGAGAATCCGATCGTGGAGATCACGCCGAAGGGGGTGCGCACTGCGGACGGCGTGGAGCGGGAGCTCGACGTCATCGTGCTCGCCACCGGCTTCGACGCGGTCGACGGAAACTACCGTCGCATGGACCTGCGCGGGCGCGGCGGGGTCAGTGTCGACGAGCACTGGGCCGACGGCCCGTCGAGCTACCTCGGTGTCACCACGGCCGGGTTCCCGAACCTGTTCATGATCCTCGGCCCGAACGGCCCGTTCACGAACCTCGTACCGAGCATCGAGGTGCAGGTCGAGTTCATCACGGAGATGGTGGCCGAGGCCGAACGGCGGCAGGCCGTGATCGAGGCCTCGCGGCAGGCGGAGGAGGAGTGGACGGAGACCTGCAAGGCCATCGCTGACTTCACCCTCTTCCCGAAGACCGACTCGTGGATCTTCGGGGCGAACATCCCGGGGAAGAAGAACACGGTGATGTTCTACCTCGGGGGCCTCGGCAACTACCGGGGCATCCTCTCCGAGGTGCAGCAGGAGGGCTTCCGGGGCTTCGAGCTCAGCGGCGCGACGGTTCCGGCCTGAGTCGGGCGGCGGGGGCGGGCGATGAACCCCGCCCCCGCCGCCCCACTCATATTCGCGCGGCATCAATCGTCGGCCCAGCTCGTATTGGTGTCGGTCCGATCGCGGGCGATACTGATTCGAGCGAGGACATCCCGCGGCGATACGAGGTACCGATGAGCTCCGAATCCTATTCAGCGGCCGAGGTGCGGCGCGCCCGTGAGCGCTTGCTCGAGGCGGGGATCGTCTCGAGCAGGGCCGAGCGCATCCCTGCCGCGGTATCGCCCCTGATCGAGCGCAGCTGGCGCAGGTCGGTCTTCGAGGGGGTCGGGGGGACCGCGCCGGCCTCGGCGTCGCCGCGCTTCCTCGCCTCCGAGCCGAGCGTCGAGGCTCCGTTGAACCGGGCCGCCTCGGCCGTTCTGGAGCGCTGGGGTGATGCGCTCGCCGACATGAAGGCCGCGCTCTTCGTCAGCGACCGCTCCGGTCGCATCATCTCCCGGCGAGTGGGCGACGCCGCGCATGCGCGCAGCCTCGACCGGGCCGATGCCGCCGAGGGCTTCGACTTCTCGGAGTCCGCGCTGGGCACCAACGGCCTCGGCACGGTGCTCGAAGAGCGCTCCGCGGTGCTGGTTCGCGGCGCCGAGCACTTCGACGATTCGCTGCAGTCGCTCGCCTGCGCAGGGGCCCCGATCCGGGATCCGCTCTCCAAGCGGGTGATCGGGAGCGTCGCGCTCGCGGTGCCGGTCGATGCCTCGAACTCGATGATGATGACCGTTGCGAAACGGGCGGCCGACGACTTCCGCACGGTGATGCTCGAGGTGCTCCCCGACGAGCTCAGGCTGCTGCTGGCCCGCTTCGTGCGGGGGGAGGTCGACCGTCCGGCGATCGCCGTCGGTCGCGCCGGCGTCCTCGCGAACACCGGCGTGCTCCCTTGGCTGTCGGTGGAGCGGCAGATCTCGCTGTGGGACGAGCTGCAGGCCCACGAGTGGAGCCGGGGCGAGTGCTCCGTGCTCATCGCGGGTAGGCAGGGCTCGGCCCGGCGGATCCTCAACCACTCCGGCGAGGGCGTGTATCTG
Organism: uncultured Leucobacter sp.; assembly: GCA_937872275.1. Classification (GTDB taxonomy): domain Bacteria; phylum Actinomycetota; class Actinomycetes; order Actinomycetales; family Microbacteriaceae; genus Leucobacter. The sequence continues at coordinate 11,137 of CALMSE010000315.1, forward strand.
GTGGAGCTGGAGGAGGCCCCTCGCGGCGTGGCGGAGGCGCCCGGCGCCTCCGAACTGCTGCTGCGGCTGGACGCCGTGGCGCACGGCAGCGGCTGCCTGGCGCTCAGCGGCTCCGAGTGCGCCGGGGGTCGCGACCTCGGCCGCGAGTGGCTGCGGCACCGCACGGGGGAGGAACCGCTCGTGTTCGAGGCGGGGGCCGATGGGCCGGCTGAGCTCCTCGCGCGGTCGCACCGGGCGCTCGCCTCCGGGTGCTCGGTCCTCGTGACCGGGCTCGAGGCGCTCGGCGCCGAGCAGCACGAGCCGCTGAGCGCGCTGATCCGTTCCGTCCACCCGGCGGGCACGGCGAGGCTCGTGCTCTGCCTCTCCGAAGAGGTCGACTCCGGGCTGCGATGGCTCGTGGCGGAGGAGGTGCCGGTTTGGGGGATGCCGAGTCTCGGGGATGACCCGGATCGGGTGGTCCTGATCGCTCAGCGCTTCGCGCGGGAGAACGGCGTGGTGCTCTCGCCGGCGCTCCTGCAGGCGCTCGCCAGATGGGACTGGCCGGGAGGGAAGGACGAACTCTGGGGGCTGCTCACGGCGGCGGCGGCGGCGCACCCTCGAAGTTTCCTCGACGTCGATGCGCTGCCCGACGAGATCCGATCGCGCGCGCGTCGGCTCTACGGCATCGCGGCCTCGGAGTATCGGGCGATTCGCGCCGCGCTGCAGGAGGCGGGCGGCAACCGCTCACGGGCGGCTGAGTCGCTGGGCATCGGGCGCACGACGCTCTACCGGAAGCTGCGCGCCTACGGGCTGGACGGCGACTCGGCCCTGTCGGCGTGAAGAGAGCGCCGCTCCGAATAGCGGAATCCGAACAATTGCGCAATGGGTGCGGGGTGGCCCTGGATTCTGTGATTTAATGACTGAATGTCCGGTAAGTAATAGCGCTTGCGATGACTTGCTCCTCGGTTTCCTATGCGGCGACCGAACGTTCGCCCGGCCCGGAACGGCCTCCGAGCGGCCCTCAGGGGCAGCAGTTCGCCGTGAGTCCCTCCCCCCCCCCAACCCCGTGTGCGCCGAGCCGGCCGGAGTGCACGAACAACGGAGTTCACATGGCTGATACGGCAATCGATCCCATCGCGCTGCGGCGCGAACAGCGACGCGTGCTCGCGGGCACGGTCGTCGGCACCACCATCGAGTGGTACGACTTCTTCATCTACGCGCAGGCTGCGGGCGTGGTGCTCGCGACGCTCTTCTTCGCGCCGGCGGGCGAGACCGTGGCGCAGATCGTGGCGTGGGCCTCGCTCGGCATCTCGTTCCTCTTCCGGCCGCTCGGCGCCGTGGTCGCCGGGCATCTCGGCGACCGCATCGGGCGCAAGCGGATGCTCGTGTTCACCCTGATCATGATGGGTATCTCGACCGCGCTCATCGGCGTGCTGCCGACCTACGCGGCGATCGGCATCGCCGCGCCGATCCTCCTCATCCTGCTGCGCATCCTGCAGGGCTTCTCGGCCGGCGGCGAGTGGGGAGGCGCCGCGCTGATGTCGGTCGAGCACGCGCCCGCGGGCAAGCGCGGCTTCTTCGGCGCCTACCCGCAGATCGGCGTACCGGCGGGCATGATCCTCGCCACGGCGACCATGTGGATCCTCACCTCGGTGCTCACCCCGGAGCAGTTCGAGGAGTGGGGCTGGCGGGTCCCGTTCCTCTTCTCGATCGTGCTGATCCTCGTGGGCTACCTGATCCGCCGCGCCGTCGAGGAGTCGCCGGTGTTCAAGGAGCTGCAGGAGCGCAAGGGCGAGTCCGCGGCGCCGTTGAAGACGCTCTTCAAGAGGAACACCAAGGAGGTGGTGCTGGCGGCGCTCATCTTCATCGCCAACAACGCCGCCGGCTATCTGCTGATCGCCTTCTTCTCGGCCTACGCCACTCGGCCCGTCGAGGCGGGCGGTCTCGGCCTCGAGCGCCCGCCCGTGCTGCTCGCCACCTCGCTCGCCGCCATCGGCTGGCTCGTCTTCACGCTCTACGGCGGCATCGTCTCGGACAGGATCGGGCGCAAGAAGACCTTCCAGATCGGCTACGCGCTGCTCGGCATCTGGGCCATCCCCATGTGGTTCCTGATCGACTCGGGCAACCTCTTCCTGTACTTCCTCGCCCTGTTCCTGCTCACGGTGGGCCTCGGCCTGTCGTACGGCCCGCAGGCGGCGCTGTACGCCGAGATGTTCCCGGCCGACATCCGCTACTCGGGCGTGTCGATCGGCTACGCGATCGGCGCGATCCTGGGCGGGGCCTTCGCCCCGATGATCGCCGAGCTGGTCTTCGGCGCCACGGGGCAGTCGTGGACGATCGGCCTCTACATCCTCGGCGTCACGATCATCTCGTTCGTCGCGGTCTCCCTCGTGAAGGAGCGGAGGGATCAGCCGCTGAACACCACGACCGTCGAGATCCACGGGTCGGCGAGGTAGCGTCCCGCGGAGCGATCCGGCATCCCCGCGTCGGGGGCGCCGGATCGCTCCGCTTCCGAGACCGCCTACAGCCGCGGGTAGGCGAGCATCGGGTTCTCGATCTTGTCGACGACGCTGCGCAGGAAGCCGGAGGCGTAGCCGCCGTCGCACACCCTGTGGTCGAACACCATCGACACCTGCGCGATGCGGCGCACGACGATCTCGCCGTCGACCACCCAGGGCCGTTCGATGATGCGGCCCATGCCGAGCATCGCGACGTCCGGGTGGTTGATGATCGGAGCCGAGCCGTCGACGCCGAAGCCGCCGTAGTTGTTCAGGGTGAAGGTGGATCCCGCGAGCCGCTGGGGGGCGAGACGTCCCGTGCGGGCCTCGGCCCCGAGCTCCCTGAGCGCCGCGTCGAGCTCGCCGAGCGAGAGCGCGTCGGCGCGGGGCAGCACCGGCACGGAGAGGCCGCGCTCGGAGTCCACCGCGAGGCCGAGGTTCACGCCGTCGAAGCGGATGATCTCCTCCCCGTCGTCGCTGAGCCGCGCGGCGAGCAGGGGGTACTCCTGCAGCGCCATCAGCGCATAGCGTGCGACGAGGGTCGTGACCGACGGCGGGCGCTCGCCCGGGGCGGCCATGAGCGGGCGCAGCCGCCACAGCTCGGTGAAGTCGACGTCGACCCAGACGGTCGCCTCGGGAATCTCGCTGCGGCTCTTCGAGAGCTTGGCCCCGACCGCGCGGCGCAGGGGCGAGAGCCGCTCGTGCTCCAGCACGGCGAGGCCGTGGGGCCCTGCGGGGCCGGTGTCGGTGAGGCGGCGCGGATCCGCCACGCCCGCCGCC
>CALMSE010000316.1 GCA_937872275.1 uncultured Leucobacter sp.
CGAAGGATCCGCCCGACCACACCGCGGTGTTCAGCGCCGCGAACTTGTTGTCGCCGGACGGGATCACCGTGCCGAAGTACTGCTCGAAGAACTCGGGGTGCTCGCGCAGCGCCGTGTCGGTGTCGAGGAAGAGCACGCCCTGCGCCTCCAGGTCCTCGCGGATCTGGTGGTAGACCACCTCGGACTCGTACTGCGCGGCGACGCCCGCGACGAGGCGCTGGCGCTCGGCCTCGGGAATGCCGAGGCGCTCGTAGGTCTCTTTGATCTCGTCCGGCAGCTCGTCCCAGGTGGTGGCCTGCTTCTCGGTCGAGCGCACGAAGTACTTGATGTTGTCGAAGTCGATGTCGCTGAGGTCGGCGCCCCAGCTGGGCATCGGCTTGCGGCCGAAGATCTTGAGCGCCTTGAGGCGCCGCTCGAGCATCCACTCCGGCTCGTTCTTGAGCCCGGAGATGTTGCGCACGACCGCCTCGCTCAGCCCGCGCTTGGCGGCGGCGCCCGCGTCGTCCGTGTCGTGCCAGCCGAACTCGTAGACACCCAGGCCCTCGAGCTCGGGCCGGTCAATCAGTACCTCTGGCATGGTTCCATCCCTCAATCGTCCGCTACGGGAACCTGTGCGCACACGAAGTCGGGCCGCACATCGGGTTCCCTGCGGCGGTGCAGTAGTGTGGGCGTCGAGACGCCCGCCTCGCTCGCGCTCGCAGCGCGGAGCATCAATGATCCAGTCTACAGCTTGGGTTGCCTCTTGTCAGCGGAGGTTAGCCTTACCAGACCGGAGGTTTCAGCCATGAGCGAAAGGATCCCCGTGACCGAGGCCACCAGCACCGAGCCCGTCCGCAGACTGCCTCGTGCGCTCCCCTTCTTCGCGTGGGCGTCGTTCGTGGTGAACGTCATCATCATCGGCACCGGCGGCGCCGTTCGCCTCACGGGCTCGGGCCTCGGCTGCATGGAGTGGCCGTTCTGCACCCCCGACTCGCTCGTGCCGACTCCCGAGCTCGGCATCCACGGCATCATCGAGTTCGGCAACCGCACCATCACCGGCGTGCTCGTGGTGCTGGCCCTCGCCGTGCTGCTCCTCGTGCTGAACGCGGTCGGCGGGCGACCGCTGCTGTTCAACGCGCTCGCCTTCGCCCTGGCCTCTCTCGTCGCCGGCGGCCTGGCCTGGCTGATCACCGCGCTGATGGGTCTGCCCGGATTCGTCTTCTTCTCGGCGGTGCTGCTGATCGGCGTCGTCATCGCGGCGATCGTCTCGATCCGCAGGGCTCCGGCGCGCCTCGATCTCGTCACCCTCGCCTGGATCGTGCTGGTCGGCGTCGTCGCCCAGGCCTTCGTCGGCGGCATCACCGTGCTCACCAGGCTGAACGCCTTCATCGTCGGCTTCCACTACGTCTCGTCGGTGATCCTGGTCTGCGTGACGGCCGCCTTCCTCGTGCGCATGCGCGAGACGCCCGGCCGACGCGAGCTCGTCGTGCCCAAGCCGTTCCTGATCCTCGGCCACGTCACCACGCTCGTGCTGGCGGCCACCGTGTTCATTGGCGTGCTGACCACCGCGAACGGCCCGCACTCCGGTGACGACGAGGTGGTGCGCCGGGGCTTCGACGCCTCGCTGCTCGCCCACCTCCACTCGTGGCCCGGCTACGTGCTGCTCGCCCTCGCCGCGGTCCTCACGGTCTGGGCCGCGGTGAGACGGCTCCGCCCGCTCCCCTGGCTCGTGGCGCTGCTCGTCGTGCTCGCCATCCAGATCGCGGTCGGCGTCTACCAGTCGCGCGCGGGGCTGCCGCCGTTCGCCGTGGGCGTGCACATGGTGCTCGCCGCCCTGAGCGCGGCGCTGATGACGGTCGCGATCCTGCGGCTGAAGCGCCCGGTCGCTCCGCCCGTGGGAGCCTGAGGCCTTCACGCCTCACGGACTCCCCGCTTCCCTGCGGACGAACGGCACCGCCGACGCGGTGCCCGCCCCGGAGCGCTCGTCGAGCAGGCGGGCGAGGGCGGGCGGGATCGCCCGGCCCTCGTATCCGCCGAACTCGAGCATTCTCCGCCCCGCGACGATCGGTTCATCCAGGAGATCCTCCTGGGAGAACACCAGGATCCGCCAGCCGTCGTCGCGCGCCGCTTGATGCTTCGGCCCCGACACGGGCGAGGGCTGCCGCCGCGCGGATACGAACCGCGCCGCGGCCCGATGCCGGTGCCCGACGACGCACCGGCACACCACTCGTCCGATGCCGGCGCGGGTGGGCGAGAGGCAGGAGGCGCAGGAGGAACGCGCCCGGGGCTCGCACGCGGAGCCGCCGAGCCGCGGCTCTCAGAACGGCAGCAGCGGATCGACCGCGATCGCGACCGACAGCACCGAGAGGTAGAGGTTCGAGGTGTGGAAGACCCGCATCGGCTTCCCCTCGCGCCCGCGGATCGCCTGGTGGTACAGGCCGTGCGCCCGGGCGAGGAAGTAGCCGCCCGCGACGACGGCGACGACCGTGTAGACGACGCCCATCCGCGCGACGGGGATCAGCAGCAGGCTCGCGGCGACCGTGGCCCAGGCGTAGAGGATGATCTGCAGCCCCACCGTGACGCGCCCGCGCACCACGCCGAGCATCGGCACGCCGGCGGCGGCGTAGTCCTCGCGGTACTTCATCGACAGCGGCCAGTAATGGGCGGGTGTCCACAGGAAGATGATCAGGAAGAACGCCCAGGCCGGCCAGTCGAGGGAGCCGGTGACCGCGGCCCAGCCGATGAGCACCGGGAAGCAGCCCGCGATGCCGCCCCACACGATGTTCTGCTCGCTCCGGCCCTTGAGCCAGATCGTGTAGACGACGACGTAGGTGAAGATCGCAGCGACGCCGAGCGCGGCGGCGAGCCAGTTCGTCGTGAAGAAGAGCCAGACGATCGACACGATGCCGAGCACCCAGGCGAAGACGAGCGCGTTGCGGTCGGAGATCTCGCCCGTCACGAGGGGGCGGTTCTCGGTGCGCTTCATCAGGCGGTCGGCCTCGCGGTCGATGTAGCAGTTGAACGCGCCGGCGGATCCTGCGCTCATCGCCCCGCCGATCAGGGTGGCGAGGACGAGCCAGAGGTTCGGCAGCCCGCCCTGGGCGAGGATCATCGCGGGCACGGTGACGACGAGCAGCAGCTCCATCACTCGGGGCTTGGTGAGGGCCACATAGGCCTTCACGGTTCGCCAGAGGCCCGGTCGCGGTGCGACCTGGGAAGTGCGTTCGTGGGTCCCGGTTTCGATCGACATCGATCTCTATGGTACCCGCTCCCGCGGTAGGCTGGCCTGGGTGCGCGGGCATGGGGCGCGCGCACGGCGGCGACTGCGATCCGAGAGGCTGGACATTGACGAAGGAACTTGACTGGGGCTCGCTCGACGACCGCGCGGTCGACACGGCTCGGGTGCTCGCCGCAGACGCCGTCGAGAAGGTCGGCAACGGTCACCCGGGCACCGCGATCAGCCTGGCGCCCGCCGCCTACCTGCTCTACCAGAAGGTCATGCGGCACGATCCGCGCGACACCGGCTGGATCGGGCGCGACCGCTTCATCCTCTCGGTCGGGCACAGCTCGCTGACCCAGTACGTGCAGCTCTACCTCGGGGGCTTCGGCCTCGAGCTCGCCGACATCGAGGCGCTGCGCACCTGGGGCTCGAAGACCCCGGGCCATCCCGAGTACGGCCACACCGCCGGCGTCGAGATCACCACCGGCCCGCTCGGCCAGGGCCTCGCCTCGGCCGTCGGCTTCGCCTACGCGCAGCGCTACGAGCGCGGCCTCTTCGACCCCGAGGCGGCGCCGGGCACCAGCCCCTTCGACCACTTCGTGTACGTGATCGCCGGCGACGGCGACATGCAGGAGGGCGTGACGAGCGAGGCGGGCTCGCTCGCGGGCCACCAGGAGCTCGGCAACCTCATCGCCATCTACGACTCCAACCGCATCTCGATCGAGGACGACACCGACATCGCCTACAGCGAGGACGTGAAGGCGCGCTACGAGGCCTACGGCTGGCAGGTGCTCGAGGTCGACTGGCTCGGCGGCGAGGGCGGCGAGTACGCGGAGGACCCCCGGGCGCTGCACGCGGCGATCCTCGAGGCGCAGGCCGAGACGATGAAGCCCTCACTCATCATCCTGAAGACGATCATCGGCTGGCCCTCCCCCGGCAAGCAGAACACCGGCGGCATCCACGGCTCCGCGCTCGGGGCGGACGAGCTGGCCGGCCTCAAGCGCGAACTGGGCTTCGACCCCGAGCAGCACTTCGTCGTGGCGCCCGAGGTCATCGCGCACGCGCGCGGACTCGCCGGGCGCGCTGCGGCGGATCGCGCCGAATGGCAGAGAGGCTTCGACGCCTGGGCGGCGGCGAACCCCGAGCGGGCCGCGCTGCTCGCCCGCCTCGAGGCCGGAGAGCTGCCCGAGGCCGCGCGGGAGGCCCTGCCGGTCTTCGAGGCCGGCACGAGCGTCGCCACGCGCGCCGCCAGCGGCAAGGTGCTGAACGCGCTCGCACCGGTGCTGCCCGAGCTCTGGGGTGGATCCTCGGACCTCGCCGGGTCGAACAACACGACCATCGCGGGCGCGCCCTCCTTCGTGCCCGCGCACCACTCGACGAAGAGCTGGACGGGCGACCCCTACGGGCGCGTGCTGCACTTCGGCATCCGCGAGCACGCGATGGCGGCGATCCT
>CALMSE010000317.1 GCA_937872275.1 uncultured Leucobacter sp.
ACCTTGCCCTGGCTGACGCCGTCGTCGACGTGGCCGAACATGACGCGGTCCAGCGGCAGCCCCTCCTCGCGGAACACCGTGAGCGCGGACTCCACGTCGACGGCGAGGTGGGTGAAGATCGGCACCCCGGTCTCGCGGGCCGCGCGTGCGGCGGCGCGGTAGATGCGCAGGTCGAGATCCTTCATGCGGAAGCCGCGGCTCACACCGACCTTGATGATGCCGGCCCGGGCGTTGGTTCCCGCGATGCCGACCGTGATCTCGTGCACGAACTGCCGGCGCAGGTAGTCGACGCTCGCGTCGGCGAAGTGCTTGAGGGCGGTGTCGCCGCCGACGAAGCCGGTCGCCGCGACGATGTGCACCCCGGTCTTCTCGGAGAGCGACTGGTAGTAGGGGATGTCGCGGCCGTTGCAGATGCCCGTGGCGTCGACGAAGGTGCCGCCGCCGTACTCGTGGAACTTCCGCAGCTTCGGCACGGTCTCCTCGTAACGGGTCTCCGGAGTCTTCCACCACTGCGTGTCGAGCTCGGAGCCCGGCATGCCGTAGCCGATGTGCTCGTGCACGGCGACGAGGCCGAGCTGCTCCGCGGCCACCGGGCCGAGGACGGTGTTGACGCGTCCCATGTCACGCCTCCTTCACGGCCAGCAGGGCGGCCGGGTTCGCGGTCAAGATGCGCCGGATGTCGGCCTCGGCGACGCCGCGCTCGGCGAGCAGCGGGGCGAAGGCGGTGATGATCGCCTCGGAGGGTCGCTCGTCGTCGGGCTGCCCCTTCGCGACGCCGATCGCGTTCGACGAGACGAGCACCCGGTCGAGATGGCCGGCGGCGACGAGCGCCGCCGCGAGGTCGGCGCGTTCGGCGTCGTCGAGATATGCAGGATCCGCGGAGCCGACGTGGTCGAGTGCGACGTACGCCCCGCACTCGGCGACCGCGTGCGCCGCGCCCGCGGCGTCCCGGCGGTCCATGCCGCCCACGACCACCCGCGAGGGGTCGACGCCCGCGGCGAGCGCGAGCTCGAGCTCGGCGACCGGGTCGACGCCGAAGCGGATCGAGACCGCGACGCCGGTCCGCGCACCCGCGAGCGCGGCGCCGCGGTAGAGGCTCTCGTCCGTCGGGGTGAGCCCCTCGCGGGTGCCGGCGGTCACGATGAGGCCGGCGGATCCGCGCCGCTCGACGCGGGGCACCACCATGCCCTCGGTCGCCTCCTTCGCGAAGAGCTCGGCGAAGCGCTCGGCCGGCCACGGGGTCGGCGGGTTCGTCTGCGGGGTGAGGAAGTAGCCGCCGAGGTTCTCCTCGGGGCCCATGCCCGTCGAGGCGACGATGTGCACGCCGGTCGCGCGCGAGAGGGCCTCGAGCAGGGGCACGTCGCGGCCGTGGAACATGCCGGTCGCGTCGACGATCGTGCCGCCGCCCGCGGCCTTGAACGCCCGCAGCCGGGCCGCGAGCCGCTCGAAGATCTCGGCCCGGTCGATGACGATGTCGTAGGCGTACTGGGCGCCGGGCACCACCGAGAGCAGCGCCTCGTGCACGGCGACGACGCCGAGCTCGTCGGCCGGCACCGGGCCGAGCACCGTGTGCGCGTGTCCGGCGGGGCGAACCTCTCTGTCTGCCATTCGGTGTCCTTCCTCGGCCCCGGCGTGCGACGCCGGGGCGGTTCTCCGCAATCCTGCAGCATTAAACATATCATTATAATAAAGTAGGCGCCAGGGGAACCCGCCCCCGCCGCTCACACGTCGGTGACGAAGTGGAACTTGAACTCCTCGGGCCGGTGCACGGCCGAGCGCCAGCCCGCGGCGAGGCCGCCCTTGGTGTAGAACACCGTGTCGATGACGAGCAGCGGGCTGCCCTCGGCCACCCTCAGCGCCGCCGCGTGCTCGGGCGTCGCGGCCGTCGCCCAGGCCTCGTGCTCGGCGCGGTCGAGGGTGATCCCGTAGTCCCGCTCCAGCAGAGCGAAGGCGCTGCCGCCGTCCTTCAGATCCTCCTCCGAGGGCGCGAAGTCCTGCGGGGAGCGGATGTAGATGTCGTTGTCGGCGAAGGGGCGGCCGTCCAACGCGATGATGCGCGTGAAGTGCAGCACGAGCTCGTCGTCCGCGAGTCCCAGCCGGCGGGCGATCGGCGCCGGCGCGGCGATCCGCTCGATGCCGGCGACGTCCGAGGTCGGCCGCAGCCCGCGATCCGCGAGGTAGCGGTAGAGGTTGCCGCTCTTGAGGTCGGCTGGGCGCTCGACCCGGGCGCCCAGCACCGGGAAGGTGCCCCGGCCCTGCTTCCGGTACACGAAACCCTCGCCCGCCAGTTCGTTCAGCGCTTGGCGGATCGGCGCCCGGCTCACCCCGAAGCGCGCGAGCAGCTTCTCCTCGGTCATCGGCTCGTCGGCGGCGATCCGCCCCTCGGTGATCTCGGCGCGCAGGATGCCCATGATCTGCCGGTAGAGCGGAACGCCCGAGGAGACTTCGAGCTCAGGAGATGCCATGTGGCGCGGATCCCTTCGAGAAGCGGTGTCGCCCTCCATTATGGCGCGCGCGGGCCGTGCGGCGGCCACTTCCGTCGCCGTCGCCCTCCGCGAGCAGGGCGGCGCGCGGGACCCCCGCGGCTCAG
>CALMSE010000318.1 GCA_937872275.1 uncultured Leucobacter sp.
CCGCCCCGCCTGCGCGCACGGCCCACAGGGCCACAGCGGCCGCCGTGGCGACGTTCAGCGAGTCCACGCCGTGCTCCATCGGTATCGTCACGCAGCGGGTCGCCGAGGCGAGGGCGCGCCGGCTGAGCCCCTCCCCCTCGGTCCCGAACAGCAGCGCGAGGCGTTCGGGCGCGGCGGCCGCGAAGTCGGCCAGATCCTCGGCGTCGTCGCGCAGAGCGAAGGCGGCGAGCTCGTAGCCCGCGCCCCGGATCATCGGGCCCGCGACCGGCCATTCGGGCAGCCGCGCCCAGGGCACCTGCAGCACGGCGGCCATGCTCACGCGCACCGCGCGGCGGTACAGCGGGTCGGCGCAGCCCGGAGTGAGCAGCACCGCGTCTGCGCCGAGCGCGGCCACGGAGCGGAAGATCGCCCCCACGTTCGTGTGATCCGCCAGATCCTCGAGCACGACGACGCGCCTCGACGCGGCGAGCAGTTCGAGCGGATCCAGCGGCTCCGGCCGGTGCATCGAGGCGAGCGCGCCGCGATGCATGTGGAAGCCCGTGATCGCCTGCAGCGTGTCGGACTCCCCCACGTACACGGGAACCTCCGGGTGATCGGCGATGAGCGGCTGGACCCCGGGCAGCCACTCCTCGAGCAGGAGCAGCGAGCGCGGCCGGTGGCCCGCGGCCAGAGCCCGCTCGATCACCTTCGCCGACTCGGCGAGGTAGAGGCCTTCGGCCGGCTCGCGCACGCGCCTGAGGGCGACGTCGGTCAGCTGCGTGTAGTCGGCGAGCGCGGGGTCGCGCGGGTCGCCGATGCGGCGGATCCTCACCGCGCTCCCGCCGCCTCGCGCAGGAAGCCGGCGATCTCCTCGGCCGCATCCTCCACCGTCTCGTAGTGCACGAGATGGCCGACGCCGGGCAGCACGCGGAAGCGGGAGCCCGGGATGCGGCGGTGCAGGGCGAGCTGCGCAGGGAGCGGCGCGATGTCGTCCCGCTCCCCCGCGATGATGAGGGCGGGCATGTCGAAGGCCGGCGCATACTCGGTCACGGTGTGCGAGACGGAGGCGCGGAAGGCCTGCAGCAGCGTGGCGGTATCGCTGAACTCGCTGAAGTAGTCGCGGTGCTGGCCGTGGATCCACCGCCGCAGCTCCCGGTCGGAGGTCTTCGCCATCACCTCGCTCATCGTGCGCACGATCGCCGGGTGCCCGAGCAGCGCCCGCGCCGGTCGTTCGGGCAGCAGGTCGGCGGCGCGGTAGTAGCCGATGGCGAGCTTCGTCAGCGCGCCCTGCGGCCCCTCGAGCGCCGGCGAGGAGATCGGATTCACGAGGATCGCGCGACCCGGCGCGAGTCCGCCGGCGATGGCGTTGGCGACCACGAGGGAACCGAAGGAGTGCCCGAGGATCGCGTGCCCTCCGGGCGCGAGGCCCGCAACGAGGGCGCGCAGCCACTCGCCGTAGAGGTCGAGGTCGTGCTCGCGGCCCGGGACCGGCGGGGTCGCGCCGAAGCCGGGCAGATCGGGCACGATCGCCCGCACGCCCGGCAGCCGTTCGGCGACCGCGCGGGCCACGCCCTCGAGCCCGTGGTGATCGCCCCGGAAGCCGTGCACGAGCACGAGCGGGGCGCCTTCGGCGTCTCCGAACTGCCAGGCCCGAGTGCGCATGCCCAGCGTCTCGACCTGCAGCTCATCCACGCCGCGAGTCTACCGATGCGCCCTGGGAAGCGGCCTGCGGCGCGCGTGCGGATCGGCCCTCACCGGCCCGGTCCGCGCATGTCCGCGGCTGCGGATACGCTGAGGGGGACGAAAGGACCGATCGTGACCCAAGCACTCCCCCTCTGGGCCGAGAACCTCGCGGTGTTCGACACCGAGACGACCGGCGTCGACACCGCGAGCGCCCGCATCGTGAGCGGCACGATCGCGCTGCTCGGCGGCGGCGGGGAGGTCGTGGAGCGCTACGATTGGCTCATCGACCCGGGGGTCGAGATCCCCGAAGCCGCCGCCCGGGTGCACGGCATCACGACGGAGGTCGCGCGCGCCAGCGGCGTCGCGGCCCCGGTCGGCGTCTCTCAGATCGTCGCGCAGCTCGGGGCGATGCTGGAGCGGGGGTTCCCCGTCGTCGCCTACAACGCGCCCTTCGACCTCAGCCTGCTGCGCTCGGAGTCCCTCCGTCACGGCCTCGCGTGGCCGGGCACGCCGTCTCCGGTGATCGATCCGCTGATCCTCGACAAGCAGTTCGACCGCTATCGCAAGGGCAAGCGCACCCTCGAGGTCGTCGCGGCGCACTACGGCGTACCGCTCGGCACCGCCCACGACGCGGGCGAGGACGCGATCGCGGCCGGCCGGGTCGCCCAGGCGCTCGCGCGCCGCTACGCTCACGTGCTGCCGGAGGAGGTCGCCGCGCTGCACGAGGCGCAGATCGGCTGGGCGGCCGCGCAGGCGGAGAGCTTTCAGGAGTACATGCGGCGCGTGCGCGACCCAGGCTTCGTCGCGGACGGCGCCTGGCCGCTGCGCTGAGCCGCGACCCCGGCTCCGTCCGCGAGAACAGCGAGAGGGCGGGGTCGAAACCCCGCCCTCTCGAGAAGAACCGCGACGCTTAGGCGCCGAAGCCCTTGAAGCGCTGGTTGAACTTCTCGACGCGGCCGGCCGAGTC
>CALMSE010000319.1 GCA_937872275.1 uncultured Leucobacter sp.
GCAGGACCCTGCGGCTCGGCCGGAGCCTCGTCGGACCCGGCCTCCCCCTCGACCGGAGCCGCCGTCGCGCCTCCGGGGGCGAGCGCCGCGAGCTGATCCCGCGACTCCTGCACGGCCTGCTTGACGGCGGATCGCCCTTTCACCCCGAGCAGCCCCGCCTCGGGAGCCCACACGAAGCCGCGCACCGTCGCCCAGACGGTGTCGTCGTCGCGGTGCTCGACGACGAAGAGCTCCTCGCCGAACGCGCTCTCAGCGTCCGCGCTCCCCCAGGCGAAGCCGACGCGGCGCGGCTCGTCGACGGTGTAGACGACGCGCATGAGGCGATCCGCCCGCTTCTCCGCCTCGCGCACGAGCCGCAGCGTCGTGCCCGCGGTCAGGAAGGGCTCGCCGTCGGGGCCGTAGCGGTCCTCGCGCTCGGCGGCGGGCTGCGGGGTGTCGTGCTCGTCGAAGACGACGCCCTCGTAGTGCCCCCCGTCGCCGACCTCGATGTCCGCGACCCGGATGCCCGCCCCGCGCTGCGCGCCCCAGGTCATGAGCAGGCTCGAGGCGATGAGGAAGCGGTCGGCGCCGCTGCCCAGGCGCAGCTCCTCGGCGTAGGGCGTGGCGCCCTCCGGCGGGAAGCGCAGCAGATCCGGGGCCGCGGAGGCGCCCACGGCGGCGTAGACGACCTCGTGCGCGACGTGGGTGCTGCGGCGGACGGGCTCGGTGTCGTCGCTCACTTCTTCTGCTCCTTGCCCTCCACGTCGCCCGAGAGCGCAGCGATGAACGCCTCCTGCGGCACCTCGACGCGGCCGACCATCTTCATGCGTTTCTTGCCTTCCTTCTGCTTCTCCAGCAGCTTACGCTTCCGGCTGATGTCGCCGCCGTAGCACTTCGCGAGCACGTCCTTCCTGATCGCACGGATGGTCTCGCGCGCGATCACCCGCGCGCCGATGGCCGCCTGGATCGGAACCTCGAACTGCTGCCTGGGAATCAGCTTGCGCAGCCGCTCGGTCATCAATGTGCCGTAGTGGTAGGCGTTGTCGCGATGCACGATCGCGCTGAATGCGTCGACCTTGTCGCCCTGCAGCAGGATGTCGACCTTCACGAGATCGGCCTCCTGCTCCCCCATCGGCTCGTAGTCGAGGCTGGCGTAGCCCTGGGTGCGGCTCTTCAGGTGGTCGAAGAAGTCGAACACGATCTCGCCGAGCGGCATGGCGTAGCGCAGCTCGACCCGCTCGCCCAGGTACTCCATGCCGAGCAGGCTGCCGCGCCGGCTCTGGCAGAGCTCCATGATGGTGCCCACGTAGTCCTTCGGGGCGAGGATCGCGACCCGGACCATCGGCTCGCGCACACTGGCGATCTTGCCGTCCGGGTACTCCGAGGGGTTCGTGACGGTGATCTCGCCGCCGTCCTCCCTCGTGACCCGGTAGACCACGCTCGGGGCGGTCGCGATGAGATCGAGGTCGAACTCGCGGCGCAGGCGCTCGGAGATGATCTCGAGGTGCAGCAGGCCGAGGAAGCCGCAGCGGAAGCCGAAGCCGAGCGCGACCGAGGTCTCGGGCTCGTACTGCAGGGCCGCGTCGCTGAGCTTGAGCTTGTCGAGCGCCTCGCGCAGCACCGGGTAGTCGCTGCCGTCGAGCGGGTAGAGGCCCGAGAACACCATCGGCTTCGGATCGGTGTAGCCGGGCAGCGGATCGGTCGCCGGGCTCGCCTTGGTGGTGACCGTGTCGCCGACCTTCGACTGCCGCACGTCCTTTACCCCGGTGATGAGGTAGCCCACCTCGCCCACCGAGAGCCCCTTCGTCGGCGTCGGCCCGGGCGACGAGACCCCGATCTCGAGCGCCTCGTGCTCGGCCCTCGTCGACATCATGAGGATCTTCTCGCGCGGCGAGAGTCGGCCGTCGATCATGCGGACGTAGGTGACGACGCCGCGGTAGGGGTCGTACACGGAGTCGAAGATCATGGCGCGCGCCGGCGCGCTCGCGTCGCCCACGGGGGCGGGAACGCGCTCGACGACGCGATCCAGCAGCTCTTCGACGCCCGCGCCCGTCTTGCCCGACACCTTCAGGATGTCGTCGGGATCGCCGCCGATGAGATCGGCGATCTCGCGGGAGACCCGCTCGGGGTCGGCCGCGGGCAGATCGATCTTGTTGAGCACGGGGATGATCTCGAGGTCGTTCTCCATCGCCAGGTACAGATTGGCGAGGGTCTGCGCCTCGATGCCCTGGGCCGCGTCGACGAGCAGGATCGCTCCCTCGCAGGCGGCGAGCGAGCGCGACACCTCGTAGCTGAAGTCGACGTGGCCCGGCGTGTCGATCATGTTGAGGGCGTAGTCGACGCCGCCCGCCTGCCAGTGCATGCGCACGGCCTGCGACTTGATCGTGATGCCGCGCTCGCGCTCGATGTCCATGTTGTCGAGGTACTGCGCGCGCATGTCGCGGTCCGAGACCGTGCCCGTGATCTGCAGCATGCGGTCGGCGAGGGTCGACTTGCCGTGGTCGATGTGCGCGATGATGCAGAAGTTGCGGATGCGCGCGGGCTCGGTCGCGGCCGGCACCGGAGGGTTCACACTACGAGGAGACATTGCCGCCTATTCTCTCATTACTTCTGCGATGATGAGTCGCATGCCCCGCGTCGTCGCCCTCTACCGCTATCCGGTGAAGGGGTTCACGCCGGAGACCCGCGAGTCGCTCAGGATCCAGCCGGACGGACGCGTCGAGGGCGACCGGGTGCTGGCCTTCCGCTTCGCCGACGCCGCGACGCCCGAGAGCCGGGACGGGCTCGACTACTGGCCCAAGGCGAAGGGTCTCGCCCTGCAGGACTTCCCGGCTCTCGCGGCCCTGCACCTGTGCTATGACGAGCAGGCGCGTCGGGTGCGCATCTCGCGGGGCGCGGATCCGCTCGTCGAGGCGGGACTCGACCCCCGCGGGAGGCGGGTGCTGGTCGAGGCGGTCACCGAATACGTGCTGGCGACGGACGAGGGCCCTCGGCTGCGCAGGCCGGGCCGGCTCCCGCTCGTGCTGGTCGGCGACGGGGAGCGCTCCCGGTTTCAGGATCGGCCCCGCGGCTTCGTCTCCGTGCACGGCCGCGCGAGCGTCGCGGCGCTGGGCGCGCGACTCGGGCTCGGGCTCGGGCTCGATGATCGGCGCTTCCGGTCGAACGTGATCATCGACGGGATCGAGGCGTGGGGCGAGCTCGCGTGGCGCGGCGAGGTGCGCATCGGGGGCGTCCCGTTCACCGCGGAGGAGCCGATCATCCGCTGCCTCGCCACTCACGCGAACCCCGACACGGGGATCCGCGATGCCAAGGTGCTCACCACGCTCACCGGGCCGATCGGGCAGCGCGAGCCGACCCTGGGCAGGCTGCTGCTCCCCTCCGTGGCGGCGGGCGGCGGCGGGGAGCCGGGCGGCACGATACGCGTCGGCGACGAGGTCGAATTCGGCTGAGGCGGCGGGCGCCCTCCGACCTCGAGCGGCGGAGCCGGGAACACGGGCGGATCACCCCGGATTCTGATAGAGTTGATTCTTGGCTTGCGTGTGGATCACACCACACATCCCGCGAGGCGCCCTCTCTCGCCGCGCGGACAACCCGTCAAACCCGTATCGAAGGACACCATCCAACGTGGCAAACATCAAGTCGCAGCTCAAGCGCATCAAGACCAACCAGAAGGCGACCGAGCGCAACAAGGCGTACAAGAGCGAGCTCCGCACCGCCGTGCGTCAGACCCGCGAGGCCATCGCCGGCGGTGACAAGGCCGTCGCCGAGCAGAAGCTCGCGCACGCCGGCAAGAAACTCGACAAGGCCGTCTCGAAGGGCGTGATCCACAAGAACCAGGCCGCGAACCGCAAGTCGAAGCTCGCCACCCAGGTGGCGGCGCTCTAGCCCGCAGCGGATCGAGAAGACCCCCGCCTCCTCGGAGGCGGGGGTCTTCTGCTTCTGCGGGCGAGCTCAGCGGCGCAGCCGCAGCGGCTCGTCCGTCCAGGGCTCGATCGAGGCGCGGCCCTCAGGGGTGAGCCGGGTCGGCTTCAACGTCTCGCCGTCGACGACCACGATGGTCGTGATCGCGCGCGCGACCACCGTGCGCTCCGGCGCCGAGCCGTCGACGACCTCGTAGTGCACCTCGAGACTCGACCCCCCGAGCTTGCCGATCCACAGCTCCACCGTGATCGGCACCTCGGAGTACTCGAGCACGCGCAGGTACTCGATCTGGTGGTTCACGACCAGCGTCTTCAGGCCGCTGACCGGATCGTCGCCGCGGAAGTGACGCTCCATCCCGGTCTTCTCCCGGGCGGCACCCCGCCAGAAGACGCGCACGCGCGCCTCCTCCAGGTAGCGCACGAACGCCGCATTGTTCACGTGGCCGTAGGCGTCCTGATCGCCCCAGCGCAGCTGGAGATCGACGTGCACGCGTGTCATGGTTCCTCCTGCCGTGCGCGACCACTGCCCGGGAATGAGCGCGAAGCGATGCTCGGCACCCGGCGCTAGTTCCGCGTGAGCTTCCGGTAGGTGACCCGCGACGGCTTCGCGGCCTCGGGACCGAGGCGGTCCACCTTGTTGGCCTCGTAGGCCTCGAAGTTGCCCTCGAACCAGTGCCAGTTCGCCGGGTTCTCCTCGGTGCCCTCGTAGGCGAGGATGTGCGTCGCGATGCGATCCAGGAACCACCGGTCGTGGGTGATGACGACCGCGCAGCCCGGGAACTCGAGCAGCGCGTTCTCGAGCGACTGCAGGGTCTCCACGTCGAGGTCGTTGGTCGGCTCGTCGAGCAGCAGCAGGTTGCCGCCCTCCTTGAGGGTCAGCGCGAGGTTCAGACGGTTGCGCTCGCCGCCCGAGAGCACTCCGGCCTTCTTCTGCTGATCCGGCCCCTTGAAGCCGAACTTCGAGACGTAGGCGCGCGAGGGGATCTCGGTCTTGCCGACCGTGATGATGTCGAGGCCGTCGGAGACGACCTCCCACAGCGTCTTCTCGGGGTCGATGTTCGCTCGCGACTGGTCGACGTAGCTGATCTTCACCGTCTCGCCGATGCGCAGCTCTCCGCCGTCGAGCGGCTCGAGCCCCACGATCGTCTTGAACAGCGTGGTCTTGCCGACGCCGTTCGGGCCGATGACGCCGACGATGCCGTTCGGCGGCAGCGAGAACGAGAGGCCGTCGATGAGCACGCGGCCGTCGAAGCCCTTCTGCAGGTTCTTCGCCTCGATGACGACATTGCCGAGGCGCGGACCCGCGGGGATCTGGATCTCCTCGAAGTCGAGCTTGCGCGTGCGCTCGGCCTCGGTCGCCATCTCCTCGTAGCGAGCGAGACGGGCCTTCGACTTGGCCTGGCGGCCCTTCGCGTTCGAGCGCACCCACTCGAGCTCTTCCTTCAGGCGCTTCGCGAGCTTCGCGTCCTTCTTGCCCTGGATGTCGAGGCGCTCGGCCTTCTTCTCGAGGTAGGTCGAGTAGTTGCCCTCGTAGGGGTAGAGGCGACCGCGGTCGACCTCGGCGATCCACTGGGCCACGTTGTCGAGGAAGTACCGGTCGTGCGTGATCGCGATGACGGCGCCCGGGTACTTCTGCAGGTGCTGCTCGAGCCAGAGCACGCTCTCGGCGTCGAGGTGGTTCGTCGGCTCGTCGAGCAGCAGCAGATCGGGCTTCTGCAGCAGCAGGCGGGCGAGCGCGACGCGGCGCTTCTCGCCGCCCGAGAGCTGGGCCACCTGGGCGTCCCCGGGCGGGGTGCGCAGCGCGTCCATGGCCTGCTCGAGCTGGTTGTCGAGATCCCAGCCGTCGGCCGCGTCGATGTCTTCCTGCAGCGTGCCCATCTCGGCGAGCAGCGTGTCGAAGTCGGCGTCGGGCTCGGCCATGAGCGCCGAGATCTCGTTGAAGCGGTCGACCTTGGCCTTGATCGCGAGGCCCTCCTCGATGTTCTCGAGCACGGTCTTCGACTCGTCGAGCTCCGGCTCCTGCATCAGGATGCCGACGGTGTAGCCGGGCGCGAGCGCGGCCTCGCCGTTCGAGGGGGTGTCGAGCCCCGCCATGATCTTCAGGATCGTCGACTTGCCGGCGCCGTTCGGGCCCACCATGCCGATCTTGGCGCCGGGCAGGAACGCCATGGTGACGTCGTCGAGGATGAGCTTTTCGCCGACCGCCTTGCGGGCGCGAACCATCTGGTAAATGTATTCAGCCATGATGCCTCTAAGCTACCAGTCCGGCGTCCGCCGATCCTGCGCGGCGGCCCGCGACCCCTTCGAGGGCACCGGGCCGCCCGGCCCGAGGCAGGGCCGTGCGCGGGTGCGCGCAGCGTCCGCCCGCGGGATCCGTCGCGGCCCGGTGCCGGCTCCTGGTTCTACCAGTCGATGGGTCGGGTGTTCCCGATGAGGCAGAGGCTCTGCTCCGGGCCGACCGCCGGCGCCGTCATCGCCGAGACGCTCCGGTCGGCGGCGACCACCTGGCCGAGGAGGCAGTCGGCGCCGATGCGCACCGAGACGAAGATGCTGTCGGCCACGAGGTTCGTCTGCGTGCGGTCGAAGCTCACCTGCATCGCCGCGCGATCGAATCCGGCGGCCGCGACCGCGTCGACGACCGGCCGCCCCTCCACGGGCTCGACGCCCGCCGCGAAGCCGTCCAGCACGTACTCGAAGTAGGGCAGGTTCTCTTCAGCGGTGCCCTCGGGGAAGAACTCGGGCGGGGGTGCGGGCGTCTCGGAGGGCGCGGAAGTCGTGGGGCTCGGCTCGACGCCGGACGGCGCGCAGCCGGCGAGCGCCCCCGCGAGGCCTGCGGCGAGCGCGACGGCGAGCGGGAGACGGCGGATCGCGCGGGCTCGGGCGGGGCGGATCATGCTCGCCAGTGTAGCGACGAAGGCCTGGGGTCCCTCTGAACGCCGGGGCGGATCGCAGCCGGGGCCGCGGAGGTCCGTCGGCGGCGCGCATACGCCGTGCACAGCGGCCCTCCCCCTGTGAATCCGCCGGTTTCTCCACAGATCGCGGCTCCCCGCCCCGCGCCCCGCGCCGCCGACGCACACTGGGAACGAGGGGCCCGGGCGACCCGAGCACGGCCCGCCCGGGCCGCCTCGCCAGCCCGCCCGACCGGGTGCGGCACCGAACAGCAGTCAGGAGCATTCCCATGAGCAATCCCATCGCCGTCGTCGGCACCATCGCGACCCCGCCGAAGCGCATCGTCGCGCAATCGGGGGTCGCCCTCTGCACCTTCCGACTCGCGAGCGGCGACCGGCGCTACGACCGGGAGCAGGGCAAGTGGATCGACGGGGAGACCAATTGGTTCGGCGTCACGGCCTTCCGGACGCTCGCCGAGCACGCGAGCGCCTCGCTGCGCAAGGGCCAGCGCGTCATCGTCTTCGGGCGGCTGCGCATCAGACGGTGGGAGAACGGCGAGAAGTCGGGCCTCTCGGTCGACATCGAGGCCGAGGCGCTCGGACACGATCTGCGCTGGGGCGTCTCGCAGTTCGAGAAGCGCTCCGGCCCCGCCGAGACCGAGGAGGCGCTCGGGAGCGCGGGGACGACCGGCACCGGGCTCCCGAGCGAGCAGCGGGCCGACGATCCCGCTCAGCGCGCCTGGATCGCGGCGCCCGAGGGCCCCGGCGCCGAACCCGCCGCGTCGGAATCGGACGCGGCGGATCAGTCCGCGACCGAACGGGAGAGCGGTGACGGCTTCCTGCCCGTCGCCGCCTGAGCGCGTCAGCGCCGCGGCCTCAGCGCAGGTACTCGGCGAAGGCCGCGCGCACCTTGTTCACCTTCGGCACCGCCACCGCCAGGCAGTAGCCCTGGGTGGGGTTCTTCGCGAAGAAGTCCTGGTGCGACTCGGGGGCCGGGTAGACCTCGCCGAGCGGCTCGATCGTCGTCACGACGCCGCCGCCCCAATAGCCCGCCGCGCGATCGCGGGCGGTCTCGAAGAGCTCGCGCTGCGCCTCGTCGGTGTAGAACATCGCGGAGCGATACTGCGTGCCCACGTCGTGGCCCTGCCGGTTCAGCTGCGTGGGGTCGTGCATCGTGAAGAAGGCGTCGAGCACGATCTCGGCCGGCAGCACCGTCTCGTCGAAGGTGACCGCGACCGCCTCGGCGTGACCCGTCGTGCCGGTGCAGACGAGCTCGTAGCTCGGGTTCGGCACACTGCCGCCGGTGAAGCAGGAGTGCACGTCCGTCACGCCCCGCAGCGCGCGATAGGCGGCGTCGAGGCACCAATAGCACCCGCCCGCCACCACGAAGGTCGTCGTCATGATCGCTCCCCTTCCGTCGCCGGCCCGCCGCCGCCCGGAACCCACCAGGTGTCGTCGGGAGTCACCGGAAGCCTACGCTTGTGCTCGGTTCCGCGATAGCGTCGCTCGAGGTTCTCAGCCGTCGAGTCGGAGACGGGCCGGCCCGAGAGGTAGGCGTCGATCTCCTCGTAGTCCGCCCCGAGGCTCGACTCGTCGGTGTGCCCCGGCTCCCCGTCGAGCAGGTCGGCGGTGGGGGCCTTCTCCCAGAGGCGCGCGGGCGCGCCCAGCTCGCGCAGCATCGCGGCGCCCTGACCCTTCGTGAGCCCGGCGAGCGGGACCACATCGGCGGCTCCGTCGCCGAACTTCGTGAAGAATCCGGTGACGGCCTCCGCGGCGTGATCGGTGCCGATCACGAGCAGGGCGCGATCCCCGCCGATCGCGTACTGGGCGACCATGCGCACGCGCGCCTTGGCATTGCCCTTCGTGAAGTCGGTGACGGGCTCGCCCATCGCGGCCGCCACCTCCGCGACGAGCGCGTCCGTCGCCGAGGCGATGTTCACCGTCACGGCGCGGTCGGGGCGGATGAAGGAGAGCGCCAACCGCGCGTCGTCCTCGTCGTGCTGCTCCGCATAGGGCAGCCGCACCGCCACGAACTCGCTCTCCGCGCCCTCGGCGCGCAGCCGCTCGACCGCGAGCTGCGCGAGGCGCCCCGCGAGCGAGGAGTCCTGTCCGCCCGAGATGCCGAGCACGAAGCCGCGCGCGCCGGGGATCGAACGCGCATAGTCGGTCAGGAAGGCGACGCGGCGCTCGATCTCGGCCGCAGGATCGATGTCGGGGCGAACCCCGAGCGCCTCGATGATCCGCTGCTGGGTCTCACTCATAGGGACGAGCCTACTCCCCCGTCGTTTCCGGCCGGTTTCGGAGCGAGGGTCAGCCCTCCACCAGGCAGCGCGGGCCGAGGAGCGCCTTCAGCTCGCCGTAGAGGTCGGCGGTGACCCGCACGGTCATGGGCAGCTCGAACACCCGCACCGCGGTCGGCGTCATCAGCTGCAGCCGTACCTCGCTCTCGCCCGGGTGGCGCCGGAGCGCATCGCGCAGCTCCTCGACGAGCCGCTCGGTCGCGCGCTGCTCTGAGAGGCTGAGCGTGAGCGCCTCCGCGTCGTCCTGCACCACCGCGTCGATGGGCTTCACCCCGTAGGCGTGCATCGTGATGCCGTCGTCCCGCGCGTTCAGCTTGCCGCGCAGCGAGACGATCGAGTCGGGCTTCAGCAGGTGCCCGAACTCCTGGTACGACTTGCCCATGAAGAGCGCCTGGATCTCGCCCGTGAAGTCCTCGAGCGTCACCATGCCGTAGAGGTTGCCCGACTTCGCGGTGCGGTGCTGCACGCTGGTGAGCAACCCCGCCACGGTCGCGGTCTCGCCGTCGAGCCCCGCTTCGGGGTTGGTCGCCTGCTCGATGGACATCGAGGACTCCTTCGCGAGCGCCGTCTCGAGCCCGCGCAGCGGGTGATCGGAGACGTACAGGCCCAGCATCTCGCGCTCGAAGGCGAGCTTGTCCTTCTTCGTCCACTCGGGCCGGTCGGGCACCTGCGACACGGCCGCCCCGGCGCCGGCCTCCGCGGCTTCGGCGAACAGGCTGTCGAAGTCGAAGCCGACGTTCCCGTGCTCGGCGTCGCGCTTCTCCTTGACCGCGCTCTCGACCGAGCTCTCGTGCACCTCGAGGAGTGCCCGCCGCGTCGGGCCGAGCGAGTCGAAGGCGCCCGCCTTGATGAGCGACTCGATGGTGCGCTTGTTGAGCACCGTCATCGGCACCCGCTTCAGGAAGTCGTGGAAGCTCTCGAAGTCCCCCCCGCTCTCGCGGGCCCCGCGGATGCCGTCGACGACGTGCCCGCCGACGTTGCGCACCGCCCCCAGGCCGAAGCGGATGTCGTCGCCGACGGCCGCGAAGTTCGCGAAGGAGGCGGCCACGTCGGGCGGCAGCACCTTGATGCCCATGCGGCGGCACTCGTTGAGGTACACGGCGAGCTTGTCCTTCGAGTCGCCCACGCTCGTGAGCAGCGCCGCCATGTACTCCGCGGGGTAGTGGGCCTTGAGGTACGCGGTCCAATAGCTGATCACGCCGTAGGCGGCCGAGTGCGCCTTGTTGAACGCGTAGTCGGAGAAGGGCAGCAGGATGTCCCACAGCGCCTTGACCGCGGCGTCCGAGAAGCCGCGCTCCTTCATGCCGCCGGCGAAGCCCGCGTACTGCTTGTCGAGCTCCTCCTTCTTCTTCTTGCCCATGGCGCGGCGCAGGATGTCGGCCTGGCCGAGCGAGAATCCCGCCACCTTCTGCGCGATCGACATCACCTGCTCCTGATAGATGATGAGACCGTAGGTGGTGTCGAGGATGTCTCGCAGGGGCTCCTCGAGTTCGGGGTGGATCGGCGTGATCTCCTGCAGCCCGTTCTTGCGCAGCGCGTAGTTCGTGTGGGAGTCGGCGCCCATCGGACCCGGCCGGTAGAGCGCGAGCACGGCCGAGATGTCCTCGAAGTTGTCGGGCTTCATCAGCCGCAGCAGGCCGCGCAGCGGGCCGGAGTCGAGCTGGAACACCCCGAGCGTGTCGCCCCGGGCGAGCAGTTCGTACGAGGCGGCGTCGTCGAAGGCCAGGTGCTCGAGGTCGAGATCCTCGCCCCGGTTCTGACGGATGTTCTCGAGCGCGTCGGAGATGATCGTGAGGTTGCGCAGCCCCAGGAAGTCCATCTTGATGAGCCCGAGGCCCTCGCAGGTCGGGTAGTCGAACTGCGTGACGATCTGCCCGTCCTGCTCCCGCTTCATGATGGGGATGATGTCGATGAGCGGATCGCTCGACATGATGACGCCCGCGGCGTGCACGCCCCACTGCCGTTTCATGCCCTCGAGCCCGAGAGCGGTCTCGTAGACCTGCTTCGCCTCGGGGTCCACCTCGAGCACCGCCCGGAACTCGGCGGCCTCCTTGTAGCGCTCGTGCGTCGGGTCGGTGATGCCGGCCAGCGGGATGTCCTTCGCCATCACCGCGGGCGGCATGGCCTTCGTGAGCTTCTCCCCCATGCCGAAGGGGAAGCCGAGCACCCGCGACGCGTCCTTGAGCGCCTGCTTCGACTTGATGGTGCCGTAGGTCACGATCTGGGCGACGCGCTCGTCGCCGTACTTCTCGGTGACGTACTTGATCACCTCGCCGCGACGGCGATCGTCGAAGTCGACGTCGAAGTCGGGCATCGAGACGCGGTCGGGATTCAGGAAGCGCTCGAAGATGAGGCCGTGCTGCAGCGGGTCGAGGTCGGTGATGCGCATCGCGTAGGCGGCCATCGATCCCGCACCCGAGCCGCGGCCCGGCCCCACGCGGATGCCGTTGTCCTTGGCCCAGTTGATGAAGTCGGCCACGACGAGGAAGTAGCCCGGAAAGCCCATCTGCACGATGACGCCGGTCTCGTACTCCGCCTGCTTCCGCACCGCGTCCGGGATCCCCGCCGGGTAGCGGTAGTGCAGGCCCTTCTCGACCTCCTTGACGAACCACGACTCCTCGGTCTCGCCGTCCGGCACGGGGTAGCGGGGCATGTAGTTCGCCGAGGTGTTGAAGTCGCTCTCGCAGCGCTCCGCGATGAGCAGCGTGTTGTCGCAGGCCTCCGGCAGCTCTCGGAAGAGATGGCGCATCTCGGCCGCGCTCTTCAGGTAGTAGCCGTCGCCGTCGAACTTGAAGCGGTTGGGATCGTCGAGCGTCGATCCCGACTGCACGCAGAGCAGCGCCTCGTGAGACTTGGCGTCGTGCTGATGGGTGTAGTGCAGGTCGTTGGTCGCG
This sequence comes from uncultured Leucobacter sp., assembly GCA_937872275.1. GTDB lineage: Bacteria > Actinomycetota > Actinomycetes > Actinomycetales > Microbacteriaceae > Leucobacter. Next base: position 11,982 of record CALMSE010000319.1, read on the forward strand.
AGGAGCGGGATCTGCAGATCCTTCGCGATCTGCAGCAGCTCCTTCTGCACGCGGCGCTCGATCTCGAGGCCGTGGTCCATGATCTCGCAGAAGAAGTTCTCTCGGCCGAAGAGGTCCTGGAACTCGGCCGCGGCCTCCCGCGCCTGCGCGAACTGGCCGAGCCGCAGCCTCGTGTGGATCTCCCCCGAGGGGCAGCCGGTCGTGGCGATGACTCCGTCGGAATAGCGCTGCAGCAGCTCGCGGTCCATGCGCGGCTTGAAATAGGTGCCTTCGATGCTCGCGAGCGAGGAGAGGCGGAAGATGTTGTGCATGCCGGCGGTCGTGCGCGCGAGCATCGTCATGTGCGTGTAGGCGCCGCCGCCCGAGACATCGTCGCCGCCGCCGTCGCCCCAGCGCACCCGTGAGCGGTCTCCGCGGTGGGTGCCGGGGGTCAGATAGGCCTCGATGCCGATGATCGGCTTGATGCCCGCGTCGCGAGCCGTCTGCCAGAAGTCGAAGGCGCCGAAGGTGTTGCCGTGGTCGGTGACCGCGATCGCCGGCATGCCCTGCTCCGCGGCCGCGGCGATGAGCGGCTTCACCCGGGCGGCCCCGTCGAGCATGGAGTACTCGCTGTGCACGTGCAGATGCACGAAGCCGTCTCGATCCGCCATTCGGGTGCCCCTTCCGTCTTCCGCCGTCGCCCGCATCCAGGGTACCGCGGACGGCCGACGCGATCAGCGACGCGGGCGAGCGCGCGAGGCGCACGGAACGCAGCGGTCCGCGAAGGGGCGTGCCTCGAGCCGGGCGAGCGGGATCCGCTCCCCGCATCCCAGGCAGACGCCGTAGCTCCCGGCGTCCAGCCGCAGGAGCGCCTCGTCGAGCTGCGACAGCTCGGCCCGCGCGCCGTCGACGAGCCCCGCCAGGCGAGACCATTCCGACGAGAGCGTCACGCCCTCCGGGTCGTGCTCGTCATCGTCGGATTCGCCGCGCCGCGCGGCGACCAGGTCGTCGAGCGAGGCCGTGAAGCGCTCGAGGCGCCCGGTCGCACGCTCACGCATCTCCAGCAGCAGCCGGCGCATCTCATCGCCCCCGTCCATGGCCCTCACCCTAGACGAACTCCGGGGCCGCGGCTGCGGCCTATCCCGCGGCGAGCACCTCGAGCGCGTGCCGCAGATCCGCCGGGTACGTGCTCTCGAACTCCACGCGCTCCCCCGTCGCGGGGTGGCGGAAGCCGAGTCGCATCGCGTGCAGCCACTGGCGCTCGAGGCCGAGCCGCTCGGAGAGGCGCGGATCCGCCCCGTACATCGTGTCGCCCGCGCAGGGATGCCGCTGCGCGGACATGTGCACCCGGATCTGGTGCGTGCGCCCGGTCTCGAGCTCGATCTCGAGCAGCGAGGCGTAGGGGAACGCCTCGAGCGTCTCGTAGTGGGTCACCGAGGGCTTGCCCCCGGCCGTGACCGCGAACTTCCACTCGCTGCCGGGATGGCGCCCAATGGGGCCCTCGATGGTGCCCGAGAGCGGATCGGGGTGGCCCTGCACGACCGCGTGGTAGATCTTCTCGACCTCCCGCTCCTTGAACGCGCGTTTCAGCGCGCTGTAGGCCCCCTCGCTCTTCGCCACCACCATGAGGCCGCTCGTGCCGACGTCGAGCCGGTGCACGATGCCCTTCCGCTCCGGCGCCCCCGAGGTCGCGATGCGATAGCCGGCGCCCGCGAGGGCCCCCAGCACCGTGGGCCCCTCCCAGCCGAGCGAGGGGTGGGCGGCGACCCCGGCAGGCTTGTCGATCACCACGATGTCGTCGTCGTCGTGCACGATGCCGAGCTCGGGCACCTCGACGGGCACGATCTCGGGCCCGGCCTTCTCGGCCCACGAGACCTCGAGCCAGCCGCCGGCGACGAGACGGTCGCTCTTGCCGACCGCTCGGCCGTCGAGCACGACTCCGCCGCCTTGCGCGATCTCGGCGGCGAAGCTGCGCGAGAAGCCGAGCATCTTCGCGAGCGCCGCATCGACGCGATCGCCGTCGAGCCCGTCGGGCACGGGCAGCGCGCGGTGCTCCATCAGCGCCTCATCAGTACTGCGCCGATTCCGGCGCCTCGAGCAGCTCGGCGTCGTCGACGACGATGTCATCGCTGTCGGGGCCGTCGGCCCGATCCGCGGCTTCGTCGGCCTCGTCCGCATCCCCGCGCCGCCGCCGCGGCGACCCGTCGATCGGTACGCCGAGCAGGGCGATGAGGATGAAGAGGATCATGGCGGAGACGATCGCGATATCCGCCACGTTGTAGATCGCCGGGGGGAAGCCGAGCCACATCCAGGGCGTGAGGATGAAGTCGACGACGTGGCCCTCGGGGAAGCCCGGCTCGCGGAAGAGGCGATCGGTCAGGTTGCCGACCACGCCGCCGAGCAGCAGCGCGAAGAAGAGGGCCCAGGCGCGCGAGCCGAGCCGACGCAGCTGCCACAGGATCGCGACGACCACGGCCGCCGCGAGCACCGTGAAGATCCAGGTCGCGCCGCTCGCCAGCGAGAACGCGGCGCCCGGGTTGCGCACGAAGTGCCACTGCAGGAAGTCTCCGAGCACGGGCACCGTCTGCCCCTCGGGCAGATTGGCGACGACCCAGTTCTTCGAGAGCTGATCGGCGGCGAAGACGACGATCGCGACGCCGAGCAGGCCGAGGGCCTGCGCGCGGCGCCGCGATCGATTCACGGCTGCGTCAGTCACGCGGCGGGATCACGCCAGACCCGACGGTGCGCCACCCGGCTCGGGCGAGCCGTCGAGGTTGCGCAGCTGGGACTGGATGTAGGAGCGCAGCGTGCCGCGGTACTCCGATTCGAACTCGCGCAGCTCCTTGATGCGGTTGCTGTAGTCGTCGCGCTCCTCGCCGAGGATGCGCAGCTCCTCGGCGCGCTGCTGCTCGGCATCGCGCACGAGCTGCGTGGCCCGGGTCTCGGCTTCGCGGATGATCTCGTCGCGCTGCTCCTCGCCGTCCCTGACGTGCTTGTCGTGCAGTTCGAGGGCCAGCTGCAGCATGGCGCTCGACTTCACCGCATCGGCCTCGTGCGGGCTGGAGTCGGCCCCCTGCACGGCCGAGGACTGAGGCGCGGGCGCCTCGACCACGATGGTCTGCTCGGACGCCGGAGCGGCGCCGGACGATTCGCCGCGGGCCTCCAACTCGGCCTCGAGCTCCGCGATGCGCGCGTTCGCCGCCTCGAGCTGCGTGCGCAGCTCGTCCTTCTCGGCCTCGTGCTGGCGCAACTCCTCGACGATCGTGTCGAGGAAGTCGTCGACCTGGTCCAGATCGTAGCCGTCGCGGAACTTGGTGATCGTGAACTTCTGGTTCACGACCTCTTCGGGTGTCAGTGCCATTCCTACGTCTCTTTCGTCGGGATCAGCCCATGGTCAGGGATAACGCTAGCAAACATTGCGGCTACACGGGGACGAGCGGCAGGAGCGCCAGCAGAATCCAGCAGCAGACCATCGTGAGCATCCAGCCGAGATCGAGCGCCACGGCCCCGAGGCGGATCGGGGGCAGGATGCGCCGGAACATCTTGATCGGCGGATCGGTGAGGGTGAACACCAGCTCCACCGGCACCACCCAGAAGCCGCGCGGGCGGAAGTCGCGCTTGAACACCCGCACGAGCTCGAGCACGAAGCGCGCCCAGAGCACCCAGGTGTAGACGCGGACCGCCCATATCAGTACGAGGAGAGCGATCGCGAGGAACGACACGACCGCTACGCGGGGCTGACGAAGAACGAACCGCTGTCGCCTCGCGGCTGCTCATCGCCGCTGATCGCGACGTGCTCGGGCGAGAGCAGGAAGACCTTGGTCGTCACCCGCTCGATGCGGCCGCGAAGACCCATCGAGAGGCCGCTCGCGAAGTCGATGAGCCGCTTCGCCTCGGCGTCGTTCATGCGCGACAGATTGAGGATCACGGGCACGCCGTCGCGGAAGCTCTCGGCGATGACCGCGGCCTCGCGGTACTCCGTCGGGTGCACGGTCAGGATCTCGTTCATCGCCTGCGCGGCGGGCTGACGGGTGGGGGTGGCCTTGCGCAGCGGGGTGACGTTCGTCCGCTGGGAAGGCGCAGGCCGCGGGGTCGGGGCGGCGGCTTCCGCGGGCTGGGGCGCGTGGGTCTGAGGGGTCTCCCGCTCCTCGAGGTCCTCCTCGGCGAGCCCCAGGAACACCATGGTCTTCTTCAGCGGGTTGCTCATCTCAGTCTCCCTACGGTTGCTGTGCTTCGACACTAACCGGCGACGGGCCGGTTTCCCGTGATTGCGCTGCCGATGCGAAGGTGTGTCGCGCCCGCCGCGATCGCCTCGGGGTAGTCGTGCGTCATGCCCGCCGAGATGCCGCTCGCGAGCGGATCGAGCGCCCGCACCCGCTCGGAGTAGCCCCGCAGGCGCGCGAAGGCGCTCGCGGCCTCCTCCTCCTCGGGGAGCGGGGCGACCGCCATGACGCCGCGCAGCCGCAGCGTCGGCGTCTCCAGTACGCGTTCGGCGATCCGCTCGATCTCCTCGGGCGCGGCCCCGCCGCGCCCCGGATCGTCGGTGAGGTTCACCTGCACGAAGGCCTCGATCGGCCGGGCGGGGTCGGGCAGCTCCGCGCCGGCGAGCGCCAGGACGAGCCGTTCGCGGTCGATGGAGTGGATCGCGTGCGCGTAGCGGGCGGCCTGGCGCGCCTTCTTCGTCTGCAGCTGGCCGATGAAGTGCCAGCGCAGCCCCAGGTCTTCGAGCTCGGCGGCCTTCGTCTGCGCCTCCTGGTGACGGTTCTCGCCCACGTCGGCGACGCCGAGCGCCGCGAGCTCGCGCACCAGACTCGCCGGGTGGAACTTGGTGACGACGATCAGGGTGAGCTCATCGGCGTCGCGCCCTGCCGCGCGCGCGGCATCCGCGATCCCCAGCCGCACCCGCTCGAGGCGCTCCCCCAGCCCGGGGCCGCCCGACCCGCTCTCGCCCATGCTCAGCGCAGGAACTCGGGGATGTCGAGATCGTCGTCGTCGCCCTCGAAGGCGGGGTCGGCGAGCTGCTCCTCGACCGGCGGATTCGCGATGGGGCCGCCGAAGCGGTCGCTCGCGGCATCCTCGCCGAGCGAGGCGGTCGCGGCGCCCGCGGCCGCGGCGAACAGCGGGGTCGCCTCGGGCAGGTCCTCGAGAGTCTCGACGCGGCTCGCGCGGCGGCCCCGCTCGGGAAGCGTCTGGCCCGAGGCGGTGACGGGCTCGTCGTCGAAGCCTGCGGCGATGACCGTGACGCGCACCTCGTCGCCGAGCGTGTCGTCGATGACCGTGCCGAAGATGATGTTCGCCTCGGGGTGCACGACGTCCTGCACGAGCGAGGAGGCGTCGGTGATCTCGCTGAGCGCGAGGTTCGAGGAGCCCTGGATCGACAGCAGCACGCCGTGCGCGCCCTCGATGCTGGTCTCGAGGAGCGGCGAGGCGACGGCCAGCTCCGCGGCCTTGATGGCGCGATCGGCGCCGCGGGCCGAGCCGATGCCCATGAGGGCGGATCCCGCTCCCTGCATGACCGACTTCACGTCGGCGAAGTCCACGTTGATGAGGCCCGGGGTGGTGATGAGATCGGTGATTCCCTGCACGCCCGCGAGCAGCACCTGATCGGCGGCGGCGAATGCCTCGATCATGCTGATGCCGGGCTCGCTGATCTCGAGCAGGCGGTCGTTGGGCACGACGATGAGGGTGTCGACCGCCTCGCGCAGCGCGTGCACGCCCGCGTCGGCCTGGGCCGCGCGGCGCTTGCCCTCGAAGCTGAAGGGGCGGGTGACGACGCCGATGGTCAGGGCGCCGACCGAGCGCGCGACGCGCGCCACGATGGGGGCCGCTCCCGTGCCGGTGCCGCCGCCCTCGCCGGCGGTGACGAAGACCATGTCGGCGCCGGTGAGCGCCTCCTCGATCTCGTCGGCGTGATCCTCGGCCGCTCGGCGCCCGACCTCGGGGTCGGCGCCGGCGCCGAGCCCGCGGGTGAGCTCGCGGCCGATGTCGAGCTTGACATCGGCGTCGCTGAGCAGCAGCGCCTGGGCGTCGGTGTTGACGGCGATGAACTCGACGCCGCGCAGGCCGAGCTCGATCATGCGATTGACCGCGTTGACCCCACCGCCTCCGACACCGACGACCTTGATGACCGCGAGGTAGTTCTGGTTTGACACGTGGAGCCTCCCCTTCAACTCTCAACCTCTACCTGAAGGTGAAAGTTAGTATTCGGGTATACATTTACCGAGGCCCAAACTACGTGGCAATGGCCGACTCTCCGCGCCGACACTCCGCGCGCCGCACTATTCGAACACGGGGTTGCGGGGCGGGCGGCCGCCGGGTGCGGAGCATCGCCTCGCCCGGCGTGCCGCCGGGCGCGCCGGCGCCCAGGGAAAGGCGCGCGCGCAGGGTGCGGCTACTTGAACACCGGGTTGTCGGGGGCGGACACATCGATCATCGCGGGGAAGCCCAGCGAGGCGATCAGGGAGCGCACCACGACGGCCTTGCGCTGCGTCTCCTCGGTGCCGCCCCAGATCACCTCGGTGCCGCCTGCGAGGGTGAGCGTCACGTCCTGCGGAGTGCTCGCCTGCACCCCCGCGAGCCCGGTGCGCACGTCCTCCGGCAGGTCGCGGATGATCCGGGCGGCCGCCTGGAACGCCGGCGAGCTCGGGTCGAGCACCGCGCCCGCCGCGAGCGGCACGCCCTCGGGGCGCTCCGCGG
>CALMSE010000320.1 GCA_937872275.1 uncultured Leucobacter sp.
ATCCGGGGGAGCCGGGGATCGTGCGGCACCGTGCGGCACTGGAACGGTGCGCGGGCGTCCGATGCCGCGTAGCGGCGCAGCGGATCGTCTTCGAGCGAATCGACGGGGGCGATCTCGGGCGGCATCTCCTGGTATTCGAGTCCCGGCTCGCCGTCGTGGAAGGAGACGATCGTCTCGAGGATCTGCCGGTCGCCTTGGGAGGCGCCGACCCTGACGGCGTCGAAGGCCCGGCCCCGCTTGAGCGTGCTGGGCGAGTAGAGCACCGGATCGGCGGCTCGGCCGGGTGAGAGGAAGACCGCGTGCAGAGAACTCGCGGTGCGGGAATGCTCGATGGCTGCCGAGGCGGCGATCAGCGAGTGCGAGAGACTGTGCCCCCCGAAGATCCGAGAACCGTAGCCGGCCGCGCAGATCCCGGTGTAGCCGGCGGGCTCCCGAGTGAGCTGCCGATGATCGAAGAGGTGCATAACAGGCGATTCTCCCGCGGTGACGGTCGGAAACTCAATGTCGGTACCCGTACGATATACCAATCGAATGATTGTTTGATAACGTGGAGGCGTTCTTGTACCGGCGCAACGATCCGAAGGAGTGGCGATGAGCCTGGTCTCCGTGACGCACGAGGATGATCTCGCGATCCTCACCATCGACAACCCGCCGGTGAGCACCGGCAACACCGCCCTGCGCACCGCGCTCTTCGAGGCCTTCGCGGAGCTGAGGAAGGAGCGGGGAGCCCGGGCGATCGTGGTGCTCAGCGCCCAGGCCCACTTCTACTCGGGATCCGACATCAAGGAGTTCGACGGACCGGTGCAGCACCCGCTGCTGACCGAGGTCATCGAGGTGATGGAATCGCTCGAAGTGCCGATCGTCGCGGCGTTGAACGGCCTCACGCTCGGCGGAGGCCTCGAGTTCGCGCTGGCCTGCGATGAGCGGGTCGCGACCACCGACAGCAAGCTCGGCCTGCCCGAGGTGAGTCTCGGCTTCATGCCCGGCGCCGGCGGCACCGTGCGGCTGCCCAGGCTCATCGGTACCGCGGCGGCCATCGACATCATCGCGTCGGCGAAGCCGATCGGCGCCCAGCGGGCTCTCGAGCTGGGCCTGGTCGACGAGGTGGTCGACGCCTCGGAGCTGCGGGCCGCCGCCGTGGCACGGGCGAGGGCCGCCGTTCGCCGCCGCATCGTGCTCATGGAGCATCTGCCCGCCGAGGACCCGGCCGAGCTCGACGCCGTGGTCGACAGGTATCGGAGCTCGCCGAAGACGCGCCCGAACGTGCTGCGAGCGATCGACTTCGTGCTGGCGGGGGTGGGGAAGCCCGGCCCTGAGACGGTGAAGCGAGAGCGCGTCGTGTTCGACGAGCTGCGTGTGGGACCGGAGGCCCGCAACCTGCGGTACCTGTTCTTCGCGGCGCGCGCGGCCGCGAAGGATCTCGCCGTGGCCGAGCCGAACCGCCCGATCCGTCGGGTCGGCGTCGCGGGGGCGGGGACGATGGGCTTCGGGATCGCCGAGGCGTTGCTCGGCGCCGGCCTCGAGGTCGTGCTCTACGAGGTGGACGCCGAGGTGCGGCGGGGTGCCGAGGAGAGGCTGCGTGCGGCCGGAGAGGCCTCGCGGAAGTGGGGCGAACTCGATTGCGTCTCCGATCTCGCCGCATTCGCCGGGGTGGACCTGGTGATCGACGCGGTCTTCGAGGACATGGCGGTGAAGCAACGGCTCCTGCGCGATCTCGAACCCGTCGTCGCCGCGGACGCGGTGCTCGCCACGAACACCTCCTATCTCGATCTGAACGAGATGGCGGCGGCGCTGGAGGATCGGAGTCGATTCGTCGGACTGCACTTCTTCAACCCGGCGAACAGGAATCCGCTGATCGAGGTCGTGCGCGCCGATCGCACGAGCGACGCGACCATCGGTGCGATGGCGCAGGTGGCGAGGCTTCTGCGCAAGACGCCGATCCTCGCGGGGGTCGCCGACGGCTTCGTGGCGAACCGCGTCTACGCGGACTACCGCATGCAGGCGGAGTACCTCGTCGAAGACGGCGCCTCGCCGCGCCAGGTCGACGACGCGATGCGCGCCCTCGGTCTGCCGGTGGGGCCCTTCGCCGTGGGGGACATGTCCGGGCTCGACATCGCCTGGGCGAGGCGCAAGCGGCAGGCCGCCACGCGGAACCCCGAGCAGCGCTACACGACCATCGCCGACACGCTGTGCGAGCAGGGGCGCCTGGGCAAGAAGACCGGCGCGGGCTGGTACCTCTACTCCGAGGAGGCTCCGCGCGGGTCCGAGGATCCCCGGGTCGCTCGGATCATCGACGAGGCGCGGGCCGCCCGGGGGATCGAGCCGCGGGTCGTCCCGCGCGACGAGATCCAGCAGCGCATCGTCTGCGTCATGCTGATCGCCGCCGCGGGCCTGGTCGAGAGCGGGGTCGCGAACCGCGCGAGCGACATCGACCTGGCCTTCACCGAGGGCTTCGCCTTTCCCAGGTGGCTCGGCGGCCCCGTCCGCTACGCCGCGGCCCAGCCCGACGAGTGGCTGGGCGAGGGGCTGCGTCGGGTCTGGGAATCGGACCCCATCGGCTTCGCCCTCGCGGCCGGGTCGGGGGAGGCGATCCCTCGGTCGATCCGCCGGGTCCTCGACGAGGTGAACGGCTGAAGGATCGCGATCGCGAGCGCCGAAGACCAGATCCGCCGGGCGGCCGGTCGGGCGGGAGAGATTCGCACTTGAAAATAAACCAAACGTATGGTTGGGTAAGGAATATGGAACGGACATCTCGACGAAGAGTGGCTGCCGTGGGCAGCGCGCAGACCTCCCTCGCGGGGGCGCACACCGAACGGCAGCACATCGATCTGATCGACGAGGTCGTCGTCGCGGCGCTCAAGGGCACCGGCCTGCGGATCGAGGACGTGGACTTCGTCATCGATTCGGGGAGCGACTTCCTCGACGGCCGCAGCATCTCGAACTGCGGCTTCCTGGGCGCGATGGGGGCGAACCACAAGGAAGAGTCGCGGGTGGAGGAGGACGGCCTCTGGGCGCTCGCCTACGCCGCGAACAAGATCGCCGCGGGCCCCAAGTCGGTGGCCCTGGTGATCGCCTACTCCAAGCCCTCGGAGAGCGATATCGACGACTTCTGGAACGGCATGCTGGAGCCCTTCCTGCAGCGACCGGTGGGCCTCAGCCACCAGACGGCGTCCGCGCTGACCGCGCAGCGCTACCTGGCGGCCTCGGGCCTCAGCGCCGAAGACCTGCGCGTGGTGTCGGATGCCGCCTGGCGGCGGGCGGAGGCGAACCCCGCCGTCGAGACCGAAGGCTCCCGGCCCTCGGACGAGCCGGTGGCCGCGCCGCTGACGCGCTCGGACTACTCGCGTCCGACCGACGGCGCGGTGGCCGTCGTGCTGGCGGTCGACACGGTCGCGGAGAAGATCGTCCGGAACCCGGTGTGGGTGACCGGTCACGGATCCGCCATGGATCACTACTTCTTCACCGCGCGCGACGGCGACGCGATGCCGGCGGCCGCCCACGCCCTCAAGGGCGCCCTCGCCATGTCGGGCAAGGAGTCCGCAGCCGATTTCGATCTCGTCGAGGTCTCGGCGACCTCCACCGTGGGCGAGCTCATGGTGGTCGAGGCGCTGGGCCTCGCCGAGCCGCACCGGGGCATCGAACTCTATCGCTCCGGCGATGCGAGCATCAACCCCTCCGGCGGTGCGCTGCCGGCCGACCCGGTCATGGCCACGGGACTGGTGCGCTTCCACGAGGCGCTGATCCGGCTCGCCCGGAGGGAAGGGCACGAGGCGAGCGAGGCGAAGTCCGCGCTCGTCCATGGAACGGGCGGTTTCGCCATGCAGAACCACTGCGTGGTCGCACTGGAGGTGGCGCGATGACCCAGGTAGCCGTTGTCGGAACGGGGCAGACCGAGCACGCTCGGCGTCGCACCGACGTGAGCCAGGCGGGTCTCGCCCGCGAGGCAGTGGTCGAGGCGCTCGCCGACGCCCAGCTGACGATGGACGACATCGACAGCATCGTCATCGCGAGCGGCCCGGCGATGTTCGCCGCCGTGAACCAGCCCGAGAAATGGATCGCCGATGCGCTGGGCGCCCGCTTCAAGCCGGTGGTGCGCATCACCAGCGGCGGCGGCACCGGCCTCGCCGGTGCGCTCGCCGCGGTGAACCAGATCAAGGGCGGCGCCGCCAGGCGCGTCCTGGTGGTCGCCTACGACAAGCTCTCCGAGGGCGCGCTCCAGGCGTCGATCTCGACGCTCTACGACCCCTTCTGGGGTCGCGAGTTCGCCGTCGGGATCATGGGCTTCTCCGCCGCCTACTGGCACGCCCGCATGCTCAAGCTCGGGCACACCGAAGAGGCCGCCGCGATGGTGTCGGTGAAGAACCGCCGCAACGCGCTGCTCAACCCGAAGGCGCACGTGAAGCGCGAGGTGACCGTCGAAGAGGTGCTGGCCTCGCGCCCGCTGTGCTGGCCGATCAAGATCCTCGACGTTCCCCCGATCTCCGACGGCGCGTGCGCGGTGATCCTCGCGCATGAGGACGACGCCGAGAAGATCACGGATCGCCCGGCCTGGATCCGCGGCATGGCCTACTGGGGCGAGGCGGACAACGGCCCGGATCGCGCGATGGTGCAGTCCGAGCCGCTGCAACTCGCCGCGGCGCAGGTCTACAAGGAGGCGGGGGTCACGAACCCGTTCCGCCAGTTCGACGTGGCCGAGCTGCAGGAGCCCTACACCTGCTTCGAGCTGAGCTACTACGAGAGCCTCGGGTTCTGCCCCGAGGGCGGCGCGGCGGAGCTGATCGCCTCCGGCGAGACCGAGATGACCGGCAGCCTGCCGGTGAACCCGTCGGGCGGCTGCATGGGGGCGAATCCCATCGGCGCGACCGCGCTGATCCGCCTCGCCGAGGCGGCGATGCAGGTGACCGGCAAGGCCGGCGCCCACCAGGTTCCCGGCGCCGAACTCGCGGTGGCGCAGGCCGGCGGCGGCTGGGCGAACCTCCGCGGTGTCGCGGTCGTGGGCGCAGAGAAATAAGGGATGACGATGACTGAGAATCAGAACGCAGTGCTGGATTCCATGCCGGCGCAGATCAAGATGCCCTACACGCTGACTCCCGGCACCGCCATCGGTGTCTTCCTCGCCGAGCTCTCGAAGCAGCGGCTGCTCGCCTCGAAGCACGGCACGGAGATCTGCTTCCCTCCCGCAGAGTTCTCTCCCACGGGCGAGCCCTCCGACGGCTTCGTCGAGCTCGCACCGGTCGGCGAGGTCGTGGCCTTCACCACGTCCGGCGAGGGCGCCCTCGGCCTCGTGCTGATCGACGGCACGAGCGTGCCGTTCGCGCACCGGATCGTCGGCTTCGGGGACGGCGAGCTCGAGATCGGCGCGCGGGTCCGGGCAGTGTGGGCCGAGGCCCCCGCCGGCGACTCCGTGCTCGACCTCGCGGGCTTCGGCCCGGCGGGCGATGCGGCGGCCTTCGGGCCGCGCGAGGTGGACGGCGAGCTCTCACCCGCGCTCGAGCAGGTCGCCTACACCATGACGCTCGACTACCGGCACGCCTACGGTCACTACTACGGCACCTTCTTCGACGGGGTGCGCAACGGGCGTCGGCTGCGCGGGATCAAGTGCACCGCCTGCGATCGGGTGCTCCTGCCGCCGCGGGGCCGCTGCGATGCCTGCTTCGCGCCCACCGGCCAGTGGGTGGATGTCGCCTCGACCGGCACGGTGCAGGCGAGCTCGGTGGTGCACATCGAGTTCATCGGGCAGCGCATGCAGCCCCCGTACGTGTACGCCGAGATCGTGCTCGACGGCGCGTCGACCCGGCTCATCCACATGATCGGCGGGGTCGATCCCGAAGAGGCGAAGACGAAGACCGCGCCGGGAGCGCGGGTGCGCGCGGTCTGGAGCGACCGGCACACCGGCAGCCTGGCCGACATCGACTACTTCGAGGTGATCGAGTAGCCCATGCCGCAGACGAGACCCGTCCGCCTCCATGAGGAGTACGAGAGCCTGATCGTCGACATCGAGGATCATGTCGCGACGCTGACGCTGAACCGGCCGCATCGGCTGAACGCGCTGAGCGACGGCTTGCTCGACGAGATCGCCCGAGCTCTCGACCTGCTCGACAAGACCCGGCACCGGGTGGTGGTGATCCGGGGAGCCGGGCGGGCCTTCTGCGCCGGCTACGATATCGCCGCGGACGGCTCCGAGATCGGTTACGCCGCTGAACGCACCCCGGTGGAGGATCGGGACCGGCTCGCCTCGAACATCGAGCTGTTCACCCGGCTGTGGAGGCACCCCCAGCCTGTGATCGCCGCGGTGCACGGCTACTGCATCGGCGGCGGTTCGCAGCTCGCCTCGTTCTGCGACATCACCGTCGTGGCCGACAATGCGGTGATCATGAGCTCGCCGTCGCTGCTGATCGGCGGCGGGTACCTCTCGCCGATGTGGGTGCACCTCGT
>CALMSE010000321.1 GCA_937872275.1 uncultured Leucobacter sp.
GCTCATGCAGCGCGGCTGGGTGCGCGGCGCGGTGCCCGGCGCGAAGGGCACCGACCTCGGCGGGCTCACCGCCGACGAGCTGGCGCGCGGGCTGCGGGTGCCGGTGCTGATCCACGCGAGCCCCGACGACGGCTACGTGCCCTGGGACGGATCGCTGCGCGTCGCGCAGCTGCGGCCCGAGCTCGTGACGCTGCGTGAGGGATCGGGGGAGCACGTGAAGCTCTGGAACGTCGACCCCGAGGGTTGGGAGCGGGCGACCGAGGACTTCGTCCGAGGGCTCGGCAGCGCCTAGACTTGGGACGATGTCCGAATCCGCCCAGCACAGCTCCGCCCGCCTCGTCGACCGCCACCCCCGCATCGCCGGCACCGAGCTCGTCGCGGGCATGGTGCCGCCCCGCCAGTTCGACGGGGCCACCTTCGATTCCTACCGCCCCGACGAGGAGTACCCCTCGCAGGCCCGGGCGCGCGACACCCTGCGGGAGTTCGTCGCCCCTCAGCCGCCCCCGACGAAGGGCGGCTTCTTCGGACGCAAGAAGAAGGCCGAGCCGAATCCGAACTCGGTGACGAAGCCGGGCGTCTATCTCGACGGCGGCTTCGGCGTGGGCAAGACCCACCTGCTCGCGGCGACCTGGCACGCGACGCCGGGTCGCAAGTACTTCGGCACCTTCATCGAGTACACGGCGCTCGTGGGCGCGCTCGGCTACGCCGGAGCGGTCGGCGTGCTGCAGGGCGCGAGGCTCATCTGCATCGATGAGTTCGAACTCGACGATCCGGGCGACACGATGCTCATGACCCGCTTGATCGGCGACCTCGCGAACACCGGTTCTCGCGTCGTCGCGACCTCGAACACCCCGCCGAACGCGCTCGGCGAGGGCCGTTTCGCGGCCGCCGACTTCCTGCGCGAGATCCAGGCGATGGCCGACCGCTTCGAGACCATCCGCATCGACGGCGTCGACTACCGCCAGCGCGATATCGACGGCGAGGCCGTCGTGCTCGGCGATGACGCCTACCGCTTCGTGCTGGCCGACTCGGCGGCGGCGGGCGAGCGCATGACCGACGACTCCTTCGACGAGCTGATCGCGCACCTCGCGACCGTGCACCCCTCGAGCTACGTCGGCCTGCTCGACGGGGTCGGGACCATCGGCCTGCGCGGCGTGCACGAACTCACCGACCAGTCTGCCGCGCTGCGTTTCGTCGCCTTCATCGACCGGGTCTACGACGCGCAGATCCCCATCCGCGCGACGGGAGATCCCCTGACCTCGATCTTCGGCGGCGGCATGCTCGACGGCGGGTACCGCAAGAAGTACCTGCGCTGCATGTCGCGCCTGAACGCGCTCACCCAGGGCCGGGTCGAGGCGTGACGGTGCTCATGACGGCCCCCGCGGTCGCGGAGGAGGCGCAGCTCGACTGGAAGGGGGCGGCGATCCTCGTCGCCGCGATCGCGCTCGGCCTGTTCCTGAACCGGCTGCGGCGCCGGCGCGATCGGGGCTCCTCGGGCGATGCCCCCCGCAACACGAGCGGCGCCGACTGGGTCAAGTCGGTCGGGGTGCTGCGCGAGGCGGCCGCTGCGCCGAGCACCGACGCCGAGCGGGAGAGCCCGGGGCGCTACGGCCTCGGCGCGACGAGGGACCTGGAGCCGGACGAGATCCGGGCGCTCAGCCCCTCCTACTCGCCGCGCATCGACGGCGACCCCGATCCCGGCGAGGTCGTGTGGACCTGGGTGCCCTACTCGGAGAACGACGGCCGGGGCAAGGACCGGCCGGTGCTCATCATCGCCCGCATCGATGCCGACTCGTTCGCGGGCTGCTATCTCAGCACGAAGGATCATCGCGGCTTCGTCTCGATCGGCACCGGGGGCTGGGACTCGCAGCGGCGCGAGAGCTTCCTCGCGCCCGACCGCGTGCTGCGCGTCGAGACCGGAGGCATGCGCCGGGAGGGCCAGGTCGTCGCCCGCGACCGCTTCGAGCGGGCGGTGGGAGCGGTGATGCGGCTGCACGGCATGGGGCGCTGAGCGCCCGGAGGGGAGAGTCGGATCGTGGACGAGGACATCGTGATCCTGCCGCCGGCCGGTGCGCCCGGCAGGCGCTTCCCGTGGTGGATCCCCCTCGCCGTGGGCGTAGTGGTCGTCGCGGTGGGCGTCGGCCTGCTGATCTGGCCCTTCGTCGCCGCGACCTGGCTGCTCGCGGTGCTCTTCGGCGCGCTGCTGATCGCCAACGGCGTGGCACTGCTGCTGCGGTCGCGGGCGGGAGGAGTCGCGATCGCGGGCGGGCTGCTGCTGGCGGGTGCCGGGATCCTCGCCATCGTCTTCCCCGAGGTCACCGTCGGGGCGTTGGTCACCTTCTTCGGGGTCGTGCTGATCGTCTTGGGCGCATTCGGCATCATCGTCGCCGGGCGATTCGGGAGCCTCGCCGTGGTCCCGGCCGTGCTCGCACTGCTGGGCGGCATCGCCGCGCTCGTCTGGCCGCAGTTCGCCCTGACTCTCGTCGCCGTCGCCTGCGGAGTGATCGCGGTGTTCATCGGCGCGTGGGTGATCGCGTTCGCGCTGCGCGCACGTCACCTGCGCTTCCCGGCGCGCTGAGGACTCAGAGGATCCGGGAGACTCGGGCCGTGCCCTCCGGTGCGGCTTCCGCCTCGCCCGGCGCGGCACCGACGGCGCCCGGGCCGATGCCGAGTCCGATGTCGACGAGCACGATCTCTCCGGCGAGCTCCGGCCCGCGACCGGAGACCAGTCCCCGCTTCACCGCGCCGAAGGTGACGGTCGTCGTCGCCGGCAGCACTGCGTCATCCGCGTCGCCCGTGTCGGGGTGGAGTCCGCTCGGAAGATCCACGGCGAAGACGCGGGGGCGGCCGGCGCGCACGCGGGGGAGCAGCGCCTCGACGGCTTCGCGCGCGGCGCCCCGCAGCCG
>CALMSE010000322.1 GCA_937872275.1 uncultured Leucobacter sp.
GGGAGCCCGCGATGCGCGCGTCCGGCGCGTCGGCCGGCCAGCCGGCGTGCTCCAGCTCGCGCGCGAGCCCCTCCCCCTCGACGTCGAAGGCGGGGAGGACGCGGTCGAGCCACCTCGGCATGCGCCAGGCGCGATCGCCCAGCATCTGCAGCACGGCGGGCACGAGCGTCATGCGCACCACGAAGGCGTCGACGAACACGCCCACCGCGAGTCCCAGCGCGATCACCTTGATCGAGGGGTCGCCCTCGGGCACGAAGGCGGCGAAGACCGCGAACATGATGATCGCTGCCGCCGTGACGACGCGCGCCGAGCCGACGAAGCCGCGGCGTATCGCGGTGCGGCTGTCCGAGCCGTGCACGACCTCTTCGCGGATGCGCGACACGAGGAACACCTCGTAGTCCATGGCGAGGCCGAAGAGCACACCCATCAGAATGATCGGCATGAAGCTCAGCACGGGTCCCGCGTGATGCACGTTGAAGAGGTCCGCGAACCATCCCCACTGGAACACGGCGACGACCGCGCCGAACGCGGCGCCGACCGAGAGCAGATACCCGAGCGTCGCCTTGATCGGCACCCAGATGCTGCGGAACACCATGGTCAGGAGGATGAGCGAGAGTCCGACCACCAGGATGCCGAAGGGCAGGAGCGCCTCGAAGAGCAGCTGCGAGACGTCGATGCCGACCGCGGTGAAGCCGGTGACGGCGAGGCTCACCCCGTATCTCTCGAGCCACTCGTCGTGGTGCGCGCGCAGCTCGGCGACGAGATCGGCCGTGCTCTCGGCCTGGGGCCCCTCCTCGGGCACCACCTGGATGATGCCGGTGTCGGCGCCCTGGTTCGGCGTGGCGAGCGGCACGTCGGCGACGCCGGGGATGGCGCGCACCTCGTCGGCGAGATCCTCCATGAGCCCGAGCGGATCGGTGCTCGTGATGATCGAGCCCGTGAGCAGCAGCGGGCCGTTCGCGCCCTCGCCGAAGTGCTCGCCGGTGAGCTCGTAGGTGACGCGCGCGGGGTCGCCGGGCTCGAGGGTCTCCGCGCCGGGCAGGGCGAGGCGCAGGCTCGCAGCCGGGACGGCGGCGACGCCGAGCACGACGAGCACCGCGATCACGGTGACGAGGGGCTTCGCGGTGACGGCCCTCACCCAGCCGGCGAAGAAGCGCTCGGCGCGGCTCGGCTTCGGACTCGGCGCGGAGGCGGGGCCGGATCGCGCCTCGCCGGCCGCGGGGTCGACGGCGAGCGCGCGCCGTTGTCTGCGCGGCAGGATCCTCATGCCGACCATCGCGAGGATCGCGGGGGTGAGCGTGATCGCGATCAGCACCGCCACCGCGACGCCCGCCGCGGCCGCGACGCCGAGCGCGGTGAGGAAGGGGATGCCCGCGACCGAGAGGCCGAGGAGCGCGATGATGACGGTGAGCCCCGCGAACACGACGGCGCTGCCGCTCGTCGCGGTGGCGCGCGCGATCGACTCGCGCACGTCGAGCCCGGCGCGCAACTGCTCCTGGTGGCGGCTCACGATGAAGAGGGTGTAGTCGATGCCGACGGCGAGGCCCAGCATGAGGGCGAGCATCGGGGTGGTCGAGGTCATCGGGGCGAAGGCGGTCGTGAAGTAGATGCCCGCGACCGAGATGCCGACGCCGAGGATCGCGATGACGAGCGGCATGCCGGCCGCGATGAGCGAGCCGAGCGTGAAGACGAGCACGATGAAGGCGATGACGACGCCGATCGCCTCGGTGGCGCTGAAGCCGGGGATCGAGGTGGAGAAGACGTCGCCGCCGTATGAGGTCTGGGTTCCCGCGGGCAGGTCCCGCTGCAGCTCGTCGGTGACGCGCTCGATGCCCTCGGCGGTGCTTGCGGGTACGTCGGAGACGCTCGCCTCGATCTGGATCGTGAGGAGCGCGGCGCGGCCGTCATCGCTCAGCCCGCTCGCCGCCACCTCCGCGAAGGGCGTGGAGACGGCGGTGACCTCGTCGAGGCCCTCGAGCTCGGCTGCGGCGTCGACGATGGCCTGGCGGTAGGGATCCGCGTCGACCCGCGCGCCCTCGGGCGCGACCACGATGATGCGCGCGCTCGATCCGCTCACCTCGGGGAAGGTGCGGCCGAGCGTGTCGATGGCGGCCTGCGACTCGGTGCCGGGGATCGTGATGGGGGCGTTCGCCCCCTGGGCGAAGAGGCCGGCGCCGGCGCCGAGCAGCGCGAGCAGCACCAGCCAGGCGCCGAGCACCACGAAGCGCGCGCGGGCCGCCCAGCGGCCGAGGGCGTAGAGCAGAGAGGACATGCCGATCCTTCGCATCGGAATCGGAGCCGCGCGGCACGGCGCCGTGTCGGAGCGCGGCGCCGGCTCCGGTGCACGGTTCGATACATTGATGTATCCGTTTCAATACACCAATGTATCCGCCGTTGCTCGGAGCTTGCTGGGTTCTCGCACGAGCGACTCGGGCGAGGCGCGGGACGCGCAGGCCCCGGGGTGCGCAGGCCCCGGGGTACGCAGGCGCGCGGGCACTGGGGAGCGCGCCGCCCCGGGACGACGAATGCGGGCACCCCCGAGGGGATGCCCGCATTCGGGGATGAGGGGCTACGCGCCGCGGAGCGCCGCGGTGGCCGCCTCGTCGACCTGGCCGGCCTCGTCGATCACGACCCCGTAGTCGTCGCGCGCCGACTCCACGGAGACGTAGCCGTAGCGGACCTCCTCCGCCACGCGCTCCGCCGGCCGGCGGTGCGGATCGCCGAAGCCGCCGCCGCCGCCCGCGAGCTCCCGGAAGACCGTGCCCGCGGGGATGCCCGTCACCAGATCCTTGTTCAGCGGCCGCAGGGCTTCGCCGTCGGGGTAGGCGAACTCGATGAGGTTCACCGCGCCCGGCAGGCCGCCGCGCAGCCCCTGCGCGGCGAACTCGGGCTCGTCGCCGTCGCCGAAGATGCTCGCCTGCACGCCGCTCGACATGACGCGGAAGCGCGACTCGACGCCGAGTCCGCCGCGCCACTCGCCCGGCCCCGCCGAATCGGTGGCGTACTCGAACTGCTCGACGAAGAGCGGCGTCATGATCTCGAACATCTCGGGATCCTGGGCGCCGAGCGCGCCGCCGGAGGCGATGAGCCCGATGTGGTCGAAGCCGTCCACCCCCTGAGTGCCCCCGCTGCCGCCCTTCGAGGAGTTGATGAGGATGTCGACGAAGGGCTCGCCGGTCGCCTCGTTCATGCCGTTCATGATGGCGCACAGCAGCGGGTTCCAGCCGGCGGTGACCCGATCCGGCAGCACGTCCGCGAGCGCGGCCATGATCGCCGAGCAGATCTGGTCGGACAGGTGGTTGCCGTAGCCCGACGCCGCCGGGTACCGGCAGTTGAGGAAGCACCCCTCCGGAACCGTGACGTCGATGCAGCGCATGATGCCGTCGTTGTGGGGGATCTCCACCCCCGCGATCATGAAGAAGGTCACCATCACCGACGACAGCGTCACGGCGAGCGGCGCGTTCACGTACCCCGGCGTCTGCGGGTCGGTGCCCGTGAAGTCGAAGGAGATGCGGTCGCCCTTCACCTCGATGCGCACCCGCAGGGTCATGCGGCTGCCGGGCGTGATGCCGTCGTAGTTGACGACCCACGAGTGCGCGTAGACGCCGTCGGGGATCAGCTCGACGACCTGAGCAGCCGTCGCCTCGGCCGCATCGAGCATGTGCTCGACGACCGCCTCGAAGGTCGGAATGGAGTAGCGCCCCACCAGCTCCTGCAGCTCGCGCTCGCCCACCGTGCAGGCGCCGATCATGGCGCGCACGTCGTGCTCGACCATGGCGAGGCGCACGTTGCCGAAGATGAGGTCCCAGACGTCCTCGCGCACCTCGCCCGCCTCCATGATCTTCACGGCGGTGATGCGCAGCGCCTCCTGCCAGATCTCGGTGGCGTCCGGGTTGTAGCCGCCGGCCACCGCGCCGCCCACATCCGCCTGGTGCGCGGTGATCATCGTCCAGGCGATGTGCCGACCCTCGAAGAAGACGGGCTTCATGATCTTCCAGTCGGCGGGCTGGTTGCCGCCGGTGAAGGGATCGTTGTGGAGGATCACGTCGCCCTCGGCGACTTTGCCGGCGAACTTCTTCGCCACGTACTGCATGGTCGGTGCCGCGGCGTAGCCGAGGATCGGGATGTACTCCGTCTGTTCGATGAGCGTGCCGTCGGCCGCGTAGATGCCGAGGGAGAAGTCGCGCCCCTCGACGAGCAGCGGGGAGCGCGCGCTGCGCTCGATGACGAGGCCCATGCGTTCGCCGATCGCTCGGATGCGGCTCGACACGACCGACACCAGCACCGGATTCAGTGCGGCCTCGTCGCGGGATGCGGTCTGCTGGTTCGTCATCATCCACGTCCTTCCTGGGGGAGGTTCTCTCGGTCGAAGCCCTTCGCCACCATGAGGTAGCTGCCGGAGGGGTGCAGCTCGATGTCGAAGTATTCGGGCACGAAGATCGTCGTGGTCGGCTCCTCGATGATCGCCGGCCCCTCGATGCGGTTCGCGGGGCTGAGCACCGATCCGTCGTAGACGGGGATCTCGACCTTCCGCCGCTCGGACTGCAGGTAGGCGGCGCGGGTGCCCTTGGGCTTCTGGTTCTCGGGCGCCACGTCGCTCGCGAGGTCGAGCGAGATCCGCCCGCCCGATCCGACCGCCTGCACGCGCAGGCTCATCAGCTCGACGTCCTCGCCGGGCTGCGCGAAGCCGTAGAGCTGCTCGTGGCTGGCGTGGAAGAGCTCGGCGATGCGCGAGACCCGCTCGGGATGCGCCGCGTCGATGTCGTCGACGTCGAAGCTGACGGTGACCTCGTGGTGCTGCCCGGGGTACCGCACATCCGCGGAGACGACATAGGTGCGATCCGCCTCTGCGACGCCCTCGTCGGCGAGCAGCGCGTCGCCCTCGCGCACCATCTCGTCGACGAGGCCCGCCGAATAGGCGAGGTCGATCTCTGAGAGCCGGCTCGCGAAGCCCCGCACGAAGTCGTGCCGCAGGTCGGCGACGAGCATGCCCGAGGCGCAGAGCACCGACGAGAGTCGCGGGATGACGACGATGGGGATCTCGAGCTCGTGGGCGATCATGCCCGCGTGGATCGGGCCGGCGCCGCCCGCGACCACCATCGGGAACTCGCGCGGATCGTAGCCCCGCTCGACCGAGACGTTCTTCGTGCCGGCGCCCATCTGCAGGTTCACCAGCTCGTAGACGCCGGCGGCGGCCTCGAGCGCGTCGATGCCGAGCGGCTCCGCGATCCTCGACCGCAGCGCCTCCTCGGAGAGGTCGGCTCGCAGCTGCTTGCGGCCGCCGAGGAAGTAGTCGGGGTCGAGGTAGCCGAGCACGATGTTCGCGTCGGTGACCGTCGGCTCGACCCCGCCCTGGTCGTAGGCGGCGGGGCCCGGGACCGCGCCCGCACTGCGGGGGCCGACCCGCAGCATGTCGCCCTGGTCGATCCAGGCGATGGATCCGCCGCCGGATCCGATCGTGTGCACGTGGGTGGTGGGCAGGGCGATGACGTGACGGTTGATCTCGCCCTCGCGGGTGATCTGCACCTCTCCGCCGAGCACCAGGGAGGCGTCGAAGCTCGTGCCGCCCATGTCGACGACCGTGCAGTTCTCCCAGCCCTGGCGCCGCACGAACTCGTGCGCCGCGACCGGGCCCGCCGCCGGCCCCGACATCGTGATCGTGGCCGGCAGGTGCGCGACGTTCGCCGGCTGGGTGATGCCTCCGTTGGACTGCATCACCATCAGCGTGCCGGCGAAACCGCCTCCCGCCAGGCGCGAGATGATCTCGGCCATGTAGCGTTCGACGATGGGGCCGAGGTAGGCGTTCATCACCGTGGTGCTGACGCGCGGATAGATGCGCACCTGCGGCAGCACCTCGGAGGAGACGGAGAGGAAGAGATCGGGAGCGATCTCCTCGATGATCTCGCGAGCCCGCTGCTCGTGCGCTCCGTTCGTGTACGAGTGCATGAAGCAGACCGCCAGCGCCTGCACTCCGTCGGCCACGAGAGCCCCGACCGCGGCGCGCAGCCCGGCCTCGTCGAGCTCGGTGACGACCTCGCCCGAGACGTCGATGCGGCCGGCAACGCCCATCCGGCGGTCTCGAGGCACGAGCGGCGCGGGCGCCGCATACTTGTTGTTGTAGAGGTGCTCGCGGCTGCGGATGCCGCGCCGCATCTCGAGGATGTCGCGCACACCCTCGGTGGTGAGGAGGCCCGTCGGAGCCCCCGCACCCGTGAGCACGGCGTTGGTCGCGACCGTCGTGCCGTGCACGATGAGGTCGATGCTGCCGAAGAACGCCTCAGGCGCGAGGCCTTCGAGCTCCGCGAGATCGCGCAGGCCCTGGAGGATGCCCTCGGCCGGGTCGGACGGCACGGACGGCGTCTTGTGCTGACGCCGGAACCCGCCGCCGGTCTCGGTGAGCACGAGGTCGGTGAAGGTACCCCCGACGTCGACTCCTACCGTGTAGGTCATACTCAGACCGTCCTTTCGATACGGGTGAACCTCTGGTCGAGCTGCGAACCGCGCACCGCCCGGCCCGACTCTTGGATGATGTAGGTGTCGGACACGCTCGCACCGACAGTCTGCTCGTGATTGGTGAAATTCGGGTGCATCGCGATGACCATGCCGGGCACGAGCTCGGTGCTGTCGGTCTTCGTGATTACCGGGGTGTCGTGGTCGACCCCGACCCCGTGCCCGTGCCAGATGCCGAACTCGACGTCGTGCCCGGTGACGGTCGCCTCGAGCGCGCCGGCCACCTCGGCGGCGGTGGAACCGGCCACCAGCTTCTCCGCGGCGGCGGCATGGCTCTCCAGGCACAGCTCGGCCATGCGACGCTTCGCGTCGTCCGTCGTGCCGAACTCGTACAGGCTCGCCTTCTCGACCCAGAAGCCGTTGGGGCCGGTGATCTCGGTGTAGACGCACACCATGTCGCCGTCCTGGATCGGCTCGTCGCGGGGCGGCGCGTTGAAGAACGGGTCGTTGCTCACCATGATGAGCACCTCGCGGGCGCCCCGCGACCGCACCGCGCGCTGCATGTCGCCCCAGAGCTCCCAGCCGGTCACGCCGGCCGCGGCACGCGCCTCGAAGGCCTGCATGCCGGCATCGGCGATGGCGCAGGAGCGCAGCACCTCGGCCTGCTCCTCGGCGAACTTCACGGCCTTGGCCCGGCCCACCACCGAGGTCGCATCGGTGATCTGCGCGTCGGGCAGCGCCGCGCGGAAGTCGTCGAAGTCGCCGACCGGCACGATGTGCTTCAGGCCGACCATGCCGACCTTGCCGCGATCCACCTGGTAGTCGGCGAGCACCCGGGCCACCGCGGCCGGCAGATTGTCCTGCGTGCTGATGACGTCGCCCTGGCCGGCCACCCGCACGTCGGCGAGGTCGGTGGCCATCTTCGTGTACCACGCGTCGGAGGAAGTGGGGGTCACCATGATCGGCTGATGACCGGGCACGACGACGGCGTAGGTGAGGCGCACCAGCGGGCAGAAGCCGACCACGTACTCGAGGTAGCCGTACTGGGTGAGCAGGCCCCGCCCGGGCACGATCAACGCGTCGTATCCGTCGTCACGCATCGCCTCCCACACCGATGCGAGGCGTGAGGCCTGGAGCTTCGCCTTCGCGTCGCTTCGTCGTGAGGTCAGGATTCCGTTCGACATTGATTTCCTTTCGTTGCAAACGCTTCCGGGCTGTGCGCCCGCTACTGGGTGACCGGGTTCGTGAAGAGCTCGTCCTGCGCCAGCGCAGGCGAGGGGTAGGCCTTCTTGCTGTGGGAGGTGCCCGTCAGCACGAGCAGCTCGGCCATCTTCGCCGCGACGAGTCCGGGGCTGAGCACCGGCACCTCGAGGTTCTGCTTCAAGAACTCGTAGCTCTGATGCATGGTGGTGGAGCCGAGGATGATGACGTCGGCGCCATCCTCGTCGATCGCGGCGCGCGACTCGCGCAGCAGCGCGTCGAAGACGAACTCCTCCTTGCCGGCCAGCAGCTCGGCCGCGTCGGGTCGCACGCCGATGTCGCGGATCGAGGCCACGCGATGGGCGATGCCGTGCTCGGCGATCGTCTTCTCGTAGAGCGAGTGCCACTCGGGCCACATGGTGACCACGGAGAACTTCTTGCCCAGCATGCAGGCGAGCAGCATCGCCGAGCTCGCCGGCGCCGTGACGGGGATCGTCAGCCGAGAGCGCAGCGCCGAGAGCGCCGAGTCGCTCATCGAGTTGACTGCGACGGCCGCGTAGCCCTGCTCCTCCGCGCGGCAGCCGGCATCGAGCACGTACGCCTCGGCGAGCAGCTGCTCGTAGGGGCTGTCGATCACGCTCGCGCCGGCGCGCGCCGCGACGAACTCGTTCGTGAAGTCGGGATGGATCGCGTCGGGCGGCAGTTGGGCCGCGAAGGCGTCGAGCGCCTCCGGCGGCACCGGCACGGGCACGATGTTCATGATGCGTCGGGGCATGCGGTCTCTCCTTGCTCGGTGTCCGGGTCTCAGGCCGACGGCGCGGGGCTGCCGAGGGCGCGGCGGCGCTTCTTCATCGGGGCGAAGGAGCTGCGCTGCTTGCGCTGCACGTGGTCGAGGTAGACGGCGATGATCAGGATCGCGCCGGTGATCGCGCCCTGCCAGTAGTCGGGCACACCCGAGAGGGTGAGCCCGTTCTGCAGCACTCCGAGCAGCAGCACGGCGATGATGGTGCCGCCGAGCCCGCCCGATCCGCCGGAGAGCACCGTCCCGCCCAGCAGCACCGCCGCGATGACCTGCAGCTCGAGCCCCTGGCCCACGAGCGGCGACGCCGAGGTGAGACGGCCGACCTGGATCACGGCGGCGACGCCGGCGAGCAGGCCGCTCACGAGGTACACCGAGAACAGCACGCGGCCCACGCGGATGCCCGAGAGGCGCGCCGCCTCCGGGTTCGAGCCGACGGCGTAGATCCTGCGGCCCCACCCGGTGTGGGCGAGCGCCACGTAACCGAGCAGCACGATGATCGCGGTGATCAGCACCGGAACCGGCAGCCAGCCGAGGGATCCGTCGCCGAGGAAGAGCAGCACCCGCTCGCCGCTCATCTGGATGGCCGAGCCGTCGGAGGCGACGAGCGCGAGGCTGCGATAGGCCGAGAGCGTGCCCAGCGTGACCACGAAGAACGACATGCCGACGATGCCGACCAGGAAGCCGTTGGCCGCTCCGAGCACGGCGCCGAACAGCACGGTGCCGCCGATCACGACCCAGATGGGCATTCCGCTCAGGTAGAGGATGCCGGCGACGATGCCCGAGAGCGCGAGCGCCGATCCCACCGACAGATCGGCACCGCCCGTCAGCACGACCATCGTCATGCCGACGGCGAGGATCATGGGCACCGCCTGCAGGCGGAGGATGTTCAGCAGGTTGCCCTGCGTCAGGAAGACGGGCTGCAGGATCGAGAAGAGCACGATCATGACGACGAGCACGATCGCGAGCGTCAGGCGCGGGTCGAAGGTGAACCGCCTGCCGCCGCGGACCCTGACGCCCGCCGACGGGGTGCGCGAACGGTTCTTCCCCACGGGGATGACCGGCTGGGAGTTCATTCTGCTTCCGCCTCTTCTGTCGATGTGAATGCCAGCGCGGCGATGCGCTCTTCGGTGGCTGTCGCGTGGTCGAGCTCGCCGACCACCTGGCCGTGCGAGAGGACGAAGATCCTGTCGCAGAGCCCGAGCAGCTCGGGCAGCTCGGAGGAGACCACGAGCACGCCCGTGCCCTGCGCGGCCGCCTGGTCGATCAGCGTGTAGATCTCCGATTTGGCGCCGATGTCGACGCCGCGGGTGGGCTCGTCGAGCACCAGCAGCCTGGGCCTGCGCATCATCGCGCGCGCCAGCAGGATCTTCTGCTGGTTGCCTCCGGAGAGGCTCTCGATGGGCTCGGAGAGGCGGCCGTATTTGGCGCCGACCTCCGCAGCCGCGCCGCGGGCCCGCGCCTGCTCCCGCTTCCGCGAGAGCAGGCCTCGCGATGCGGCGGCGCCGGAGGTGTTGATCACCGTGATGTTCTCGGTGATCGAGCGGCCGGGCAGGATCCCCTGCGTCTTGCGGTTCTCCCCGACGAAGCCGATCCCGGCGGCGAGCGCGTCGGCGGGATGCCGGAAGGCGACCTCCTCGCCGTGCAGCCGGATGCTGCCGGCGGTCGGCCGGATCGCACCCCCGATGCACTGCGCGAGAGTGGATCGGCCCGAGCCGACGAGCCCGGCGAGGCCGACGATCTCGCCCTCGCGCACACGGAGCGAGGCGTCGTGCAGCGCCCGTCCCGCCTCGAGCCCCTCGACCACGAGCACTTCGCGCTCCTCGGGCTTCCGGGAGCTCGCGGGGAAGATCTCCTTGAGCTCCCGGCCGACGAGCATGCGCACGACCTCGTCGTCGCTCACCTCGTCGATCATCGCCTCGCCGCTGACCTCTCCGTCGCGGAGCACGACGATGCGATCGGCGACCTGGCGCATCTCGCGCATGCGGTGCGAGATGAAGACGATCGACATTCCCTGGTCGCGCAGCGAGCGGACGATGGAGAGCACGTGCGCGGTCTCGCTCTCGGAGAGCGAGCTCGTCGCCTCGTCGAGCAGCATGACCCGGGGGCCGCGGGCGAGCACGCACGCGATCGCCACGAGCTGCTGCACGTTGACGGGCAGCTCCCCGAGGATCGCCCGCGGGCTGACGTCGATCTCGAGCAGGTCCATCACCTCGCGGGCCCGTCGCCGCACGGCGCGCCAGTCGATGAGCGCGCCGAAGCGACGGCGGGGGAGCGCCCCCAGCAGGATGTTCTCCCCCACCGTCAGATGCGTCGCGACCGCGAGCTCCTGCTCGACCAGACCGATCCCCGCCGCGACGGCGTCCGTCGGCGTGTGGAACTGCACGGGCTCGCCGTCGAGGAGGATCCGTCCGCCGTCGGGCTGGATGTGCCCGGCGAGGATCTTCATCATCGTCGACTTGCCCGAGCCGTTCTCCCCGGCGAGGGCGAGCACCTCGCCCTCGCGGATCGCGAAGCTCACCTCGGAGAGCGCGGTCACCCCCGGGTAGTGCTTGGAGATCCCGTCGATCTCGATCATGGTCTGGTCTCTTCTCCGCGGTGCGGCGTCAGTCGATCGAGATGCCGGCGTAGTCGCCCGTGCGGATCAGCTCGATGCGCTCTTCCCAGGGCACGAAGTCGTCGATGTTCTCGGCGGTGACGATCTGGCTCTCGACCTCGTACTGATGGCCGATCGTCTTGCCGTCGATCACGGTGGCGATGATGAGGCGGCCGAGCAGCTGGCCCTGGTCGGGGGCGCGGTAGTCCCACGTCGCGTCGATCGTGCCGTCCTCGACCGCGTCGAGGCCGTCCTGGCTGGCGTTGAAGCCCGTGATCACGACCTGGTCGCGCTTGCCCGCGGCCGTCGCGGCGGCGGAGGCTCCCACCGCGCTCGGGTCGTTGTACGAGAAGATCGCGCGCAGATCCGGGTACTGGGTGAGGAAGGCGTCGGCGATGGGCCGGGCGCCCGCCGCGTCGTCGCTCGGGTTGCCCTTGGCGCCGACGAACTCCAGCCCGTCGCGGGACTCGATGTCGGCCTGGAACTCGTCGACGAAGAACTCGATCTGCGCGACCGGGGCGGCGATGGTGATCGCGGCGACCTGGCCCTCGCCGCCGGTGCGCTCCTCGATGAAGTCGGCGACCGAGTCGGCCGGACGCTTGGTGCGCACCTGAGCCTGGAAGGGAGCGAGCTCTTCGGCGGTCACGCCGTCGCCCACCACGGCGTCGTTCGCGAAGAGCGGGATGCCGGCGGCATCGGCGCGCTGCAGCGCATTGCCGAGGGTCGGGAAGTCGATCGGGATCACCACGATCGCGTCGACTCCCTGGTTGACGAAGGTGTCGATGTCGGCGATCTGCTTGTCGATATCGAGCTTCGCGTCGGCGGTGATGAGCTCGCCGCCGACGGTTTCGAGCTCGGCCCGCAGGCCCTCGACGATCGCCTGCAGCGTCGAGTTCTGGCCCGCCGCGACGCTGATGCCGACGGTGATGCCCTCATCGGTCCCGCCTCCGTCGCCGCCTTGGTCCCCGCTGCTGCAGCCGGCGAGGGCTCCCGCGGCCAGCAGCGCGGCCGCGCCCAGGGCGATCCCCTTGGTGATGTGCTTCGTGAGTTTCATTGCTCTTCCGTTTCTCGTGCGATATGTGGTGGTGCGCCTACGGACGTCGTTATCCGCGGTCGGCGCTGTGGAGGTATCGGTGGCCGGGGTGGCGCTCGTCGAGCCTCGGGCCGGGCTTCGACCCGGTGGCGCCCGCGAGCTTCTCCCGGAAGGTGCCGGGCGCGTACTCGGTCTGCATCAGCCCGCGCCGCTGCAGCACCGGCACGACCTGATCGAGGAAGTCGTAGGTGTCGTCGGGCCCCGTGATGCTGTTCACGTTGAAGCCGTGGATCCCGGCCGCCCGCCACCGCTCGATCTCGTCGGCGATCTGCTCCGGGGTGCCCACGGTGCGGGCTCCGGTCAGGGTGGTCGCGAGCTCGCGGAAGGTCCATCCCTTGTTCGGCGCGGCGTCGATGAGCGCCCGGATGTGCCCCTGCACCGCGTTCGTCTCCAACTCGCCGATGGGCGAGTCGAGGTCGATCTCGGAGAGGTCGGTGCCGATGGTGGAGCTGAAGAAGGCGAGGCTCGCGTCGCTGCTCAGGTACTCGTCGGCCTCCGCGCTCTTGCGCTTCGCCTCCTCCTCGGTCGAGCCGACGATGAAGGTCTTGAAGACGAGGAAGACGAGGTCGTCCTCGCCGCGCCCGTTCGCGACCAGGCGGCGCTTCATGTCCTGCACGAGCTTCGCGGCCGCCTCGATGCTGTGCGGATGCATGAACATGCCCTCGGCATTGCGCGCGGCGAAGCTCCGGCCGTCCTCGGAGGTGCCGGCCTGGAAGAGCACCGGCACCCGCTGTGCGGTGGGCTCGTTCACGTGGATGCCGGGAACCCGATAGTACTTGCCCTCGTGCCCGATCGGGTGCACACGGCTCGGATCGGCGTAGACGCGCCGCTCGAGGTCGCGAACGACCGCGCCGTCCTCCCATGAGCCCTGCAGCAGCTTGTAGAGCACCGTGACGTACTCCTCGGCCTGCTCGTAGCGGGCGGCGTGATCCGCGACCTCGTCGAAGCCGAAGTTGCGCCAGGCCGAGGGCTGGAAGGAGGTCACGATGTTCCAGCCGATG